>CAZZWJ010000456.1:0-1584 GCA_964657875.1 uncultured Solirubrobacteraceae bacterium | reverse complement strand
GCCGTCGACGAGCACCGCGCGTGACTCGGGACGCAGCCGGGAGCCGTGGCACTCCGGGCACGGGCGCAGCGTCATGTACTCCTCGATCTTCTCCCGGGCCATCTCGGAGTCGGTCTCGCGATAGCGACGCTCGAGGCTGCGCACGATCCCCTCGAACTGGGTGGAGTAGGAGCGCCGACGGCCGAACCGGTTGCGGTAGGAGACCGGGATCCGCTCGCCCCCGGTGCCGTAGAGGAAGAACTCCCGGGCCTCGGACGGGAGCTCCTCCCATGCGGTCTCGAGATCGACGTCGTAGCGCTCGGAGATCGCCTGGGTGAGCTGGTCGTAGTAGTTCGACGCGCTCGCGGCCCACGGCGCGATCGCCCCCTCGCCGATCGAACGCGTCGGATCGGGGACGACGAGCTCGGGGTCGATCTCCATCTGGGACCCGAGGCCGGTGCAGCGGGGACAGGCGCCGTGCGGCGCGTTGAAGGAGAAGACGCGGGGCTCCAGCTCGACCAGCGACGGGCCGTGGACGGGGCACGCGAAGCGCTCGGAGAAGGTGAGGATCCGGCTCTTGGCACCGTCGCCGGCGTCGCGCGCGGGCAGGATCTCGATCTCGACCAGCCCGTCGGCGAGGGCGACCGCGGTCTCGATCGAGTCGGCGAGGCGCTTGCGCAGATCGTGCTTCATCACGAGCCGGTCGACGACCACCGAGATGTCGTGCTTGTACTTCTTGTCGAGCACGATCTCCTCGTCGAGACGGCGCAGCTCGCCATTGACCTTCACCCGTCCGAAGCCCTCGGCGCGGAGCTCCTCGAACTGCTTGGTGTACTCGCCCTTGCGGCCGCGCACGATCGGCGCCAGCACCATGAAGCGGTCCCCGTCGGGCAGCTGCATCACCTGGTCGATGATCTGCTCCGCCGACTGACCGGCGATCGGCCGCCCGCAGACATGGCAGTGGGGATGACCGATCCGCGCCCACAGCAGCCGCAGGTAGTCATAGATCTCGGTGACGGTGCCGACCGTCGAGCGCGGGTTGCGCGACGTCGTCTTCTGATCGATCGAGATCGCCGGCGACAGTCCCTCGATCGAATCGACGTCGGGCTTGTCCATCTGCCCCAGGAACTGACGGGCGTAGGACGACAGGGACTCGACGTAGCGCCGCTGTCCCTCGGCGTAGATCGTGTCGAACGCGAGCGAGGACTTCCCCGAGCCCGACAGGCCCGTGATGACGGTCAGCGAATCCCGCGGAATCGCGACGTCGATGTCCTTGAGGTTGTGCTCTCGGGCGCCCGAGACGACGATCTGATCCACGCTCATGTCGATTCTACCAAGGGCGAACGTGTGTTCTCCCGTCACCCCGCGTATCTTTCCCGCTATGAGCGAGGAGATCGCGCCGGGGTCCGCCGGCGGACGGTTGTCACATCGCGCCTCCGACGATGACCGCGAGCGCCTCGCCGGCGACCTGCGCGGTCATGCCGTCGCCGGGCGGCTGTCCACAGAGGAGCTCGAGCAGCGCCTGGAGCGGACCTACGCCGCCCGGACGCTCGGAGAGCTCGCCGAGCTCGAGAACGACCTCCCGGCCAGCCCCGAGTCGATCGC
>CAZZWJ010000455.1:0-1606 GCA_964657875.1 uncultured Solirubrobacteraceae bacterium | reverse complement strand
AAGAGTTACATGATAACATTTAGGTAGAAATCCCTTGAGGTTTAAAAGATCTTGGTTGACGCGGGGTCACCGGTTTCTGGGTCGGGGCCGGACGCGACCGGGAGGGCGGACCACCCGAAGGGCTTTCCGTCAACTGCCGGCGGGCGATGCGGTCGGGAAGTCGGCCGGGGACTGGATCGCCACCAACTGTGAGGCGACGACCGGCCGGGACAGGTGCAGCGCGCGCACGAGGAGGCCCGTTTGGGCGGTCACCGACGCCGTCCACCGACCGTCGACGGCCGTGGTCACCGTGGTCAGGGTGCGGGTCGCCCCGAATCGACCGACGACCGACTGGATCTGCACCGGGGCACCGCCGACCGGCCGACCGTCCCCGTCGAGGAGCCGACCGGAAAGGTCGAGCACGCTCGCGGCGTCCACGATCGTGGTGATCTGCGCGCTGATGCCGAGCGTCGCGGGGCGGCCGGACATGGCCTGAACCCGGGCGCGTACGGCGGGCAGGTGTCCGTAGAGCACCGTCCCCGGACACGTTGTCGCGTCGACCTCGCGGTGGCCGGAGATGCGGGGGAACGTGACGTGCTCGCCGGCGTGGAACTGCGAGTAGGACGCGCCGTCGGCGGTGACGACGGCGACGATCTCACCGACCGCGGGCACTCCGGTCAACGCCAGCTTCCAGGCGAGCAGTCGCTGCAGGGAGGCGAGCGCGGCCGGCGAGGGCAGGACGTCTGAGAACGTGCCGAGCATCGAGACCCCGAAGGAGATCTCGTTCCAGCCACCGGCGTGGGCGCCGATCACGGGCAGGTCGATCCCGCCCTGCCGGGCCTCCCAGATCCGCCCGAAGCGGTCGATCACGAAGTTGTAGCCGATGTCGTACCAGCCGCGGCCGTGCACGTGGAACTCATAGATCGCGCGCAGCAGCGCCGGGACATCGCCGGCGGCGTAGCCGTTGGGGTTCTCGGTGTGGTGCACGACGCCCATCTCGACCGTCCCGTAGTAGGGACCGGCCGCCGGCGGGTGGTCAGAGCCCGCCCACTCACCGCGGGCGATGATCGGTGGCTGACCGGGACCGGCGGGCAGCGACGGGCCGGCGAGCGCGAGTGCGTCGGGAGCGAGATCGCCGGCCGGGCCCGCGACCGGGTCGCCCACCGCGACGACGCCGGCGACATCGGCGGGCACGCACTGGACGACGACGCCGTGGGCGCCGGTCGCGCTGCGCACCTGCAGCGACGTGGAGCGCCCGGTCCAGATCCCCTCGCCGACCTGCCCGTGGGCCTGGGACCCGTCGCCGTCGTGGGCGACGCTGCAGGCGCTGGCCCACGGGCCCCAGCGCCCGTCACCGCGACGCGCCCGCAGCTGAAGGGAAGTCTCGACCGGGGACGACCATCGCACCGCGGCCAGGCAGATGGGTCGCGTGACGGAGATCTCCCGGACGACGGCGCGGGGGAGCGTGCCGAGCGGGTAGTCGAGCAGCCCGCCGGAATCCACGCGGGCGATCGGCCGGGCGCTCGCGCCGGCGATCCCGGGTCCGAGGAGGACGCCGGCGCCGGCAGCGGCAGCGCCGAACATCACGTCGCGCCGCGTCAGACCCTCACCGTCACTCATCCCGATC
>CAZZWJ010000454.1:0-1639 GCA_964657875.1 uncultured Solirubrobacteraceae bacterium | reverse complement strand
GTCGCGTCGGGCGGGACGTCGATCGAACGCCACTGACCCCGGCCGGCCTCCCCCACGACCGATCGCTTCAGTCGGTGGGCGTCAACCCGCGCCGGGCTCACCCACAGCCGGTCGCTGCACGTCGGCGGGCAATCGGCCCTCATCCGAGAGCGTGTCCAGATGCGCCGCGAGCGTCACCGCCGCGGCCGGCCGCAGCCCCACCGGGACGTCCCCCCAGACGCCGTCGAGCAGTTCGTCCACCGTCCGCGCGCCGCCGGCGATGACGTCCTGGAGGCGACGCTCCCGGTCCAGTCGATGGGCGAGGTACTCGTCGATCTTGGCGCCCGGATCACGCACGATCGGCCCGTGACCGGGGCACAGCACGTCGAGGCGCTGCTCGCGCAGGCGTCGCAGACCGCCGAGGTAGCCGGCCAGCGCGCCCGGATCGGGGGCGACGAACACGCTGCCCTCACCGAGCACGGCGTCGCCACTGAACGCGACCGCGCCCGTGAGATAGGCGAGATGGTCGGGCGCGTGGCCCGGGGTCGCGAGCGCGCGCAGCGGACCGAACCGGTCGCCGTCCTGGAGACGGACGTCGACCTCACCACGGGCTCCGGCGAGCGGGACACCGGGGTAGTGGGCCCGCAGCGCCCCGACCCCCTCGCTGTGATCCCCGTGATCGTGGGTGAGCGCGATCCCGGCCGGACCACCGCGGCGTGTGAGCTCGGCGACGAGGGCGTCGATGTGATCCTCCAGCGCCGGCCCGGGATCGATCAGCCACGCCGGTTCGGCGCCGACGATCCACGAGTTGGTCCCGCTCAGCGTGAACGGACCGGGGTTGTCGGCGCGAACGCCGACGACGTCGTGACCGGACACGGCGATGCGGGAATCCATGACCGGTGAGGCTACGCCGCGGCGGAGGTCCGACGCCTGGGCGCGATCTTGCAGAGATCGCTCAAGTTTTACCGGCAACCGGTCGATAGGAGGCTGGTTGTCCACACGACAGCCGCCTCTCCTCCTCAGGCGAAGCCCCCGGTCCCCCCCGGGGGCTTCGCGCTTTCTGACAGCGCCGGGAAGCGAGGCCCCGGTGAGCGGGCGGCTCGACGCCGTCCTCACGCCACGGGGTTCGGGTCGCTCTTGCGCCGAGGTGGAATACACTCGTCGGGACGGGGCGTGGCGCAGCCTGGTAGCGCGCACCGTTCGGGTCGGTGAGGTCCCCGGTTCGAATCCGGGCGCCCCGATAGTTCACCCGAATCCGCACCTCCCCGCAGATCCCCGCGATTCCCGCGGGCTGCGGGGAGCGATGCGGGCGGTCAGTCGCCGGAGGGCTCAGGGACCGAGCAGGCCGCCGAGGAGGGGGGTCGTGGTGGTGGAGCCCGACACGGTCGTGCCCAGGCCACCGGTGACCCCACTGGCAACGGTGCCGATGCCCGAGACCACGCCCGTGGCTGTCGTCGCGACCCCCGAGGCGGTCGTGCCGATACCTCCGGCAACGCCCGAGAGGGTCGTCGAGGTGCCATCCGTGGTCCCGGCGGGGGAGCCCGCGGTGATGCCCGACACCGTCGTCTTGACGACACCGGTCACGCCGGACACCGTGGTCTTCACCCCGCTGGTGACGCTCGAGACGGTGGTCTTCACGCCACTGGTGACGCTCGACACC
>CAZZWJ010000453.1:0-1642 GCA_964657875.1 uncultured Solirubrobacteraceae bacterium | reverse complement strand
GGCGGCCGGGCGAGCGTCGGCGGCTACGACGTCGTCGCCGACCCGACGCGGGTCCGGGAGCGGATCTCGCTCACCGGGCAGTTCGCGGCGCTGGACAAGAACCTCACCGCCCGGGAGAACCTCATCCTGATGGCGCAGCTGCGCGGCCGCCGCACCCGGGAGGCGGGACGGGTCGCCGACGAGCTGCTCGAGCGCTTCGACGCCGGCGAGTTCCGCGACCGCCTGGTCAAGAACCTGTCGGGCGGGGAGCGGCGGCGGATCGACCTCGCCGCCGGTCTGATCGATCGCCCCTACGTGCTCGTGCTCGACGAGCCGACGACCGGCCTGGACCCCCGCAGTCGCCAGGTGGTGTGGTCGACGGTGCGAGAGCTCGTCGCCGAGGGCGTCACCCTGTTGCTCACCACCCAGTACCTCGACGAGGCCGATGCGCTCGCCGATCGGGTCGTGCTGCTCGACCACGGACGGGAGATCGCCGCCGGCACCCCGGCGCAGCTGAAGTCCCAGGTCGGCGGCCAGCGCGTCGAGATCGTCGCCCCCGACGCGGAGACCTTCCAGCGGCTGGTGACGTGGCTGCAGGCGCGCTTTACGGCGACCGTCTCCCCGGAGACGCGGACGATCTCGGTGGCCGCGCCTCAGGCGGCCGCCGACCTGGCCGGGGTCACCGCCGCGGTCATCGAATCCGGCATCGCGATCGACGAGATCGCCCTGCGCCGCCCGAGCCTCGACGACGCCTTCCTCGCCCTCACCGGCCGCCCGGCCACCGAGACGCCGAGTGACGCCGGCGACCCCCCACCTGAGCATCGCGAGCCCGAGGAGGCCCACGCATGACGACGCTGACCGCCACCGATCGCCCGGGCGCCGGTCCCAGCGGCCGCCGTCGGGTGTCGCCGATGCGCTTCCTGCAGGAGACCCGACTGCTCACCTGGCGTTCCCTGCGGGCGATCCCGCGGGTCCCCGAGCGCCTGCTCGACGTGACCATCCAGCCGGTCATCTTCATCCTGCTCTTCCTCTACGTGTTCGGCTCGGCGATCCACTATCCGGGGATCAGCTACAAGGACTTCCTGTTTCCCGGCATCCTCGGCCAGACCGTCGCGTTCGGCGTCATCGGCGCCGGCACCGCGACGTCGAGCGACATGAGCGAGGGGGTCATCGATCGCTTCCGGTCGCTGCCGATCAGTCGCCTGTCGATCATCACCGGCGAGGTTCTCGGTCAGTTCTGCGAGCAGCTGCTCGGTATCGCGATCACGGTCGGTGTCGGGCTGGCCCTCGGCTGGCGCCCGCAGCTCACGCTGCTGCACGGGATCGAGCTCGCGGCGCTGCTCGGACTTGCGATGTTCGCCTTCACCTGGGCGGGGGTCCTGCTCGGCCTGCTCGTCCGCACGCCGGACGCGGTCCAGGGGCTCGGCTTCATCATCATGCTCCCGCTCACCTTCCTCGCCGGGACGTTCGTCTCGATCTCCGGCATGGACGCGATCCCGCGGGCGATCGCCGAATGGGATCCGGTGTCCGCGCTGGTGGCGACCTCACGTTCGCTGACCACCCACCTGCACAGCTCGGGTTCGCTGCAGCTCGACCATCCGGAGCTGGCGATGATCGCCTGGTCGCTGATCCTGCTCGCGGTGTGCATGCCGCTCGCGCTGCG
>CAZZWJ010000452.1:696-1647 GCA_964657875.1 uncultured Solirubrobacteraceae bacterium | reverse complement strand
CGACATCCTCAAGGAGTACCTGAGCCGCGGCACCTACGCCTTCCCGCCCGGCCCGTCGATGCGGCTGATCGCCGACACGATCGCCTACACCGTCATCCACGTGCCCAAGTGGAACCCGATCAACATCTGCTCCTACCACCTCCAGGAGGCGGGGGCGACCCCCGTCCAGGAGATCGCCTACGCGATGTCCAACGCGGTGGCGGTGCTCGACGCGGTCGCCGAGCGCGTCCCCGAGTCGCTGATGGGCGACGTCTTCGGGCGGATCTCGTTCTTCGTCAACGCCGGCGTCCGGTTCGTCGAGGAGCACGCCAAGCTCCGCGCGATGGGAGAGCTGTGGGAGGCGCTGGGCCGCGACCGCTACGGCGTGGAGAACCCCAAGCAGCGCCGCTTCCGCTACGGCGTCCAGGTCAACTCACTCGGCCTCACCGAGGCCCAGCCGGAGAACAACGTCTACCGGATCGCGCTGGAGGCGCTCGCGGTGACGCTCGGGCGCTCGGCCCGGGCCCGGGCGCTGCAGCTGCCCGCCTGGAACGAGGCCCTCGGCCTGCCGCGCCCGTGGGATCAGCAGTGGTCGCTGCGCCTGCAGCAGATCCTCGCCTACGAGACCGACCTGCTCGAGTACCCCGACATCTTCGAGGGCTCCCACGTGATGGAGGGCCTGGTCGCCGAGCTCGTCGCGGGCGCCCGCCGCGAGATGGCGAACGTCGCCGAGCTCGGCGGCGCGGTGCAGGCGGTCGACTACATGAAGTCGGCGTTGGTCGAGTCCCATCGCGAGCGGTGGCGGCGGATCGAGACCGGAGAGCTCACGATCGTGGGCATGAACCGCTTCGACACCACCGAGTCCTCGCCGCTCACCAAAGGCGTCGACGGCGGGATCATGGTCGTCGACCCGGAGGTCGAGGCCCAGCGGCGCGCGGCGCTCATCCAGTGGCGCGCCGAGCGTGACCAGGG
>CAZZWJ010000452.1:0-686 GCA_964657875.1 uncultured Solirubrobacteraceae bacterium | reverse complement strand
CGCCGCCCTCGCCCAGCTCGCCGCGGCCGCCGCCGACCCCGAGATCAACATCATGGAGCCCTCGATCGTCGCCGCCCGCGCGGGGGTGACCACCGGCGAGTGGTCCCAGACGCTGCGCGACGTGTTCGGCGAATACCGCGCCCCGACCGGCGTCGGCGAGGCGAGCTCGGCCCCCGGGGAGAACCTGATGCCGCTGCGCGACGAGGTCGAGCGGGTCAGCGAGGCGCTCGGACGACGGGTGAAGTTCCTCGTCGGCAAGCCCGGTCTCGACGGCCACTCAAACGGTGCCGAGCAGATCGCCGTGCGCGCCCGGGACGCGGGCCTCGACGTCGTCTATGAGGGGATCCGCCTCACCCCCTCCCAGATCGCGACCTCGGCCGCCCAGGAGGGCGTCCACGTGATCGGCCTGTCGATCCTGTCGGGGTCCCACGCCGAGCTGATCCCGTCGGTGCTGGAGGAGCTGCGCGCGGCCGGCGTCGGCGAGATCCCGGTCGTCGTCGGCGGGATCATCCCCGACGCCGACGCGATCGCCCTGCGCGAGGCCGGCGTCGCGGCCGTCTACACCCCCAAGGACTGGGATCTGAACCGGATGATCGGCGACGTCGTCTCACTCGTCGCCGAGCGCCACGGGATCGACACCGCCGCCGCGGTGTGAGCGACCCGACGGCGCTCGCGCAGCGACTGCG
>CAZZWJ010000451.1:0-1657 GCA_964657875.1 uncultured Solirubrobacteraceae bacterium | reverse complement strand
GCCGTCACGGGTCTCTGCGCGGCGACGGGTGTCTCGTCGCTCGGCGACGGGGCCGCCCTCGTCCTCTCGGCGGTTGATCCCGCCCAGCCCTACGGCGGCGCGCTGCCGTGGCCCAAGGCGCAGACGGAGGGTGACGACGGCTCCCGCGCGGCCCGTCGTCCCGCCCGCACCGCCGGCGCCTACGTGGTGCTCGTCGGCGGCGACCCCGTCGTCTACGTCGAGCGCGGCGGCAAGGCGCTGCAGACGCTCGTCGCGGCTGGTGACGGGCGCCTGGAGCCCGCGCTGGCGGCGCTCGCCGACCACGTCCGCGCCGGACGCCTGAAGCGCCTGGCGCTGGAACGTGTCGACGGCGAGTCGGCGATGGTCTCCCCGATCGCCGCGCAGCTCACCGCGCTCGGCTTTCAGGAGGGTCCGCGCCGACTCACCCTCACCGCCTGAGCTCTCCGGTGCGCGGGATCACCGCACCCGGCGGTGCAGTGATCCAGCACGGGCGGCCGAGGCATCCTCGTCGACGGGGCGCTCACACCCACTCCGGCGTCATCGCCTCCGCATAGCGACCGCCGTACGCGCCGTCGGGCAGGATCTCGTTGATCGCCGCGAGGTCCTCGTCGGTGAGCGTGACGTCGGCGGCGCCGGCGTTCTCGGCCATCCGCTCGGGCTTGCGGGTCCCGGGGATGGGGACGATGTCCTCGCCCTGGGCCAGCAGCCAGGCGAGCGCGAGCTGGGTGACCTTGATCCCCTTGCCCGCGGCGAGCTCGGCGAGGGCCTGCACCGCCTCGGCGTTCTTCTCGTAGTCCTCGCCCTGCCAGCGGGGGTTGCTGCGGCGGAAATCGCCCTCGTCGTACTGATCGGCGGGCTTGAAGTCGCCGGTGAGAAAGCCGCGGCCGAGCGGCGAATAGGCGACGAAGCCGATCCCGAGCTCACGCAGGACGGGCAGGATCTCGGCCTCGACCTGGCGCTCGAAGATCGAGTACTCGGTCTGCAGGACCGATACCGGCTGCACGGCGTGAGCGCGGCGGATCGTCTGCGGTCCGGCCTCGGAGAGTCCGAAGTAGCGCACCTTGCCGGCGTCGATCAGCTCCTTGACCGCACCCGCGACCTCCTCGATCTCCACGTGGGGGTCGACGCGATGCTGATAGAGCACGTCGATGTGGTCGGTCTGCAGGAACCGCAGGCTGTTCTCGGTGACCTCCCGGATGTGATCGGGCGTTGAATCGAACATCCGGTCCCCGCCCGATCCCATGGGGAGAACGAGCCCGAACTTCGTGGCGATCGTCATCTCGTCGCGGAAGTCCTTGACCGCGCGGCCGACGAGCTTCTCGTTTGACCCCGTCCCGTTGCCGTACAGCTCGGCGGTGTCGAGGAAGGTGACGCCGAGCTCACGGGCGCGATGGATCGTCGCGATCCCGCCCGCCTCGTCGGCCTCCCCGTAGGCGAAGGTCATTCCCATCGTCCCGAGACCGATCTCCGAGACGTTCAAACCCTGGGTTCCAAGTGCGCGTTTTTGCATGACTTCGACGCTAGTACGACCTCCTCGTCCGCGCCCCGGGTTGCCGCACGGACCTACCGATCCAGGCCCGAGGCGACGATCGACTGCAGCTCTGACTGGCTCACGCCGGCGGCGGTGACGACGAGCAGTTGGTCCTGGCCGTTGGCG
>CAZZWJ010000450.1:0-1670 GCA_964657875.1 uncultured Solirubrobacteraceae bacterium | reverse complement strand
GCATCGGTGACGCTAATGCTTGCGGAAGTCGGTGCGCTCGTGCCGCCGGCGCCGTTGCGCCTCGCCGTCCCGCTCCCCGCCGGCCGCTTCGGCTTGCCGGCCGCCCGCTTCGGCGTCGCCGCGGCCGCCCCGAGCATCTCGGCGAGGAACTGTCCGGTGTAGGAGCCGGGGATCCGGGCGACCTCCTCCGGAGTGCCCTGGGCGATGATCCGCCCACCCTCGTCTCCCCCCTCGGGACCCAGGTCGATCAGCCGATCGGAGACCTTGATCACGTCGAGGTTGTGCTCGATGACGACGATCGAGTTCCCGGCCTCCACGAGCCTGTCGAGCACCTCGAGCAGGCGCTGGATGTCGGCGAAGTGCAGCCCCGTGGTGGGCTCGTCGAGCACGTACATCGTGCGGCCGGTCGCCACCTTGGACAGCTCCGCCGCGAGCTTGACCCGCTGGGCCTCCCCACCCGACAGCGTCGTCGCGGGCTGCCCGAGGCGCATGTAGCCCAGGCCGACGTCGGCGAGCGCCTGGACGCGCCGTCGGATCTTGGGGATGTGGGCGAAGAAGTCCAGCGCCTCGTCGATCGGCATCCCCAGCACGTCGGAGATCGTCTTGCCCTTGAAGCGCACCTCGAGCGTCTCGCGGTTGTAGCGCTTGCCGAAGCACTGCTCACACGGGACGTAGACGTCGGGCAGGAAGTGCATCTCGATCTTGATCTGGCCGTCGCCGCGGCAGACCTCACAGCGCCCGCCCTTGACGTTGAAGGAGAACCGGCCCGGCTTGTAACCGCGGGCCCGGGCCTCCTGGGTCTTTGAGAAGAGCTCGCGGATCTGATCGAAGAGGCCGATGTAGGTCGCCGGATTGGATCGCGGCGTACGGCCGATCGGCGACTGGTCGACGTTGATGACCTTGTCGAGCTGATCCAGACCGGTCACCCGCTTATGGGCGCCCGCGCGGGCGCGCGCCCGGTTGAGGATGTTGGCCGCGGTCTTGAGCAGCACCTCGTTGACGAGCGTCGACTTGCCCGAGCCCGACACGCCGGTGACGCTGCACAGGACCCCCAGCGGGATCTTGACGTCGATCTGCTGGAGATTGTTCTCGGCGGCGCCCTCGATGTCCAGGTAGCCCGACGGCGTGCGCCGCTTCGCCGGCACGTCGATCGTCCGGGTCCCGGCGAGGAACTGGCCGGTGGGGGACTCGGCGACCAGCGCCACCTCACTCGCGGTGCCCTGGGCGACGACGTGACCGCCGTGCTCCCCCGCGGCGGGACCGATGTCGACGATGTGGTCGGCCGCCCGCATCGTGCCCTCGTCGTGCTCGACGACGATCACCGTGTTGCCGAGATCGCGCAGCCGCTCGAGCGTCCCGATCAGCTTCTCATTGTCTCTCTGATGCAACCCGATCGACGGCTCGTCGAGGATGTAGAGCACCCCGACCAGCGAGGACCCGATCTGGGTGGCCAGCCGGATCCGCTGCGCCTCGCCGCCCGACAGCGTCGCCGACCCGCGGTCCATCGACAGGTAGCCGATGCCGACGTTCTCCAGGAACTGCAGCCGCTCCTCGATCTCGCGCAGCACGAGGCGGGCGATCCGGCGGTCGTGATCGGAGAACTCGCGCTCGCGGATCCACTCCAGGGCCCGGCGCGCCGATAGATGGCAGAACTCGTGGATCGCGGTGCC
>CAZZWJ010000449.1:0-1679 GCA_964657875.1 uncultured Solirubrobacteraceae bacterium | reverse complement strand
AAGGTTCGACGGCCCAGGCGCGTCAAAAGTGCCCGGAGTCCCCCAACCCAGGCGTCCCGCCCGACTCGGGGAATGTGTGACGGCCCGGGGACGTCGAAAGCGCCCAGAGCGCGCCGAATCGACGCGCCTGGGCGGAACTCCGAGCGGGTCCGACGTCCCTGGGACGTCGAAGCGCCCACAGTCTCGCCCACGCGCAGCCGCGGGCTCAGTCGGTTGAAGTCAGCTCGCGATAGAGCGCGTTGGCACTCGCGCCGGTGAGCTCGGCGACAACCGTCGCGGCCACCCGTGGCTTCGCGCCGGATTCGACGAGCCGCCGGACCGCTGCCACGGGCCCCTCCAGCGAGACCTCGACCGCCGTCGCCGGGCCGAGCACGATCACGATCTCGCCCTTCGGAGGGTCACCTGCATAGCGCTGCGCGAGCTCGGCGGCGGTCCCCCGGACGACCTCCTCATGGAGTTTGGTGAGCTCTCGGCAGACCGCCACCTCACGGGCGCCGTCACGTTCGGCGAGCACCGCGAGCGTCGCCGCCAGCCGGCGCGGGGACTCAAAGCAGACGAGCGTCTCCGGGGAGGCGAGCACCTCGGTGAGCTCACCCCGCTTGCGCGGGAGGAAGCCGACGAAGCGCCAGTGGTCGGCCGGCAGGGCGCTCGCCACGAGCGCGCTCAGTGCCGCTGACGGTCCGGGCAGGACCTCGACGCCGAGCCCCGCGGCCACGCACGCCCGAACGAGGATCAGCCCCGGATCGGAGACGAGCGGCATTCCGGCGTCGGAGACGAGCGCGACCGTCGCGCCGGATCGCATCCGCGCGACGAGATCCTCGGTGCGGGCCCGCTCGTTGTGCTCGTGATAGCTCACCAGGGGACCCTCGACGCCGTAGCGCTCAAGCAGCGTGCCCGTGCGACGAGTGTCCTCACACGCGATCACATCGGCCTCGCGCAGCGCCGAGAGCACCCGCAGGGTGATGTCCTCGAGGTTTCCGATCGGGGTCGGGCAGACGATCAGCCGACCGGGCCGCACGCCACCGGCGAGGCTCAGATCGACACCCCCGTCGTCGCTGCCCAAGCTCATGTGGACGTCCCCCCACCGACGAGGCTCGCGTCGAAGCCCACGTCAACGCTCACGCGATCGCCCCGCGCGCGATCTCGTCGTAGGCGAGCGCGGCCGCTCCGACCATCCCCGCCTCGACCCCGAAGCGGGCCGCGACGATCCCCACCGAGTCACGGAGGAACGGGAGCACCCGCTCGGCCACGACCGCCCGCGCGGGCGCCAGCAAGAGCTCCCCGGCCGCGATCACGCCCCCACCGATGACGACGACCTCGGGATTGAAGATGTTCAGGATGTTGGCGATCACGACCCCCAACCGCTCACCGATCAGGGTGATCGCCTCCCGGGCGGCGCCATCGCCGTCGTGGGCGAGCTCGGTGACCAGCGGGCCGGCGAGCGTTGAGGTCTCGAGCAGACGGGCCAGCCCCGAGCCGGGGCGGATCGCGGCCAGGCGCTCGGCTTCCTGCGTCAGCGCGGTGCCGCTGCAGTACACCTCGGCGCAGCCGTGGTTGGGGCAGTGGCCGTGACAGCGGGGACCGTCGAGCTCGATCACCATGTGGCCAAGCTCGCCGGCGGCCCCGAACGCGCCTCGGTAGAGCTCGTCGTGGAGGATCAGACCGCCCGCGATCCCGGT
>CAZZWJ010000448.1:0-1700 GCA_964657875.1 uncultured Solirubrobacteraceae bacterium | reverse complement strand
CGTGCGCGAGTTCGCGCTCACCCTCGATGCGCCGGTCGATCGCGTGATCGAGCGCTGCCTCGCCGCGGGCATCAACCCCGGCCTCGCCCTCGACGACGAAGGCTATGAGAACGGTCTGCTCGTCGCGATCACCGAGCAGCGCTCCCGCGCCGACATCGACCGGCTCGTCGGGGCCATCCGGGACGCGGTCGCCGCCGAGCGCCCCGCGCCCCGCCTGCAGGAGGTCGGGGCATGAGCGCCACCGCCGATCCGGCACGGGTGATGAGCTCAAACGCCGCCGCCGACGACACGCTCACGGTCTATGAGCGCTCGATCCCGGGGCGCCGCGCGTTCGTCGCGCCCGCCTGCGACGTGCCCGAACGCCCGCTCGACGAGCTGCTCGCCCCGGCCCTGCGCCGGCGTGAGGGCCCGCGGCTGCCCGAGATCGCCGAGCCGGAGATCGTGCGCCACTACAACCGCCTCTCCAAGCGCAACTTCGACCTCGACACCGGCTTCTATCCGCTGGGCTCGTGCACGATGAAGCACAACCCCAAGCTGCACGAGCGCGTCGCCGCGCTGCCCGGTCACGCCAAGCTGCATCCCCTGCAGCACCCGTCACGGGCGCAGGGGGCGCTCGAGCTCATGTGGCGCCTGCAGAACGCCCTCGGCGAGATCTCCGGCCTGCCGCACGTGTCGCTGCAGCCGTCGGCGGGCTCCCACGGCGAGCTCGCCGGGGTGCTGCTCACCCGCGCCTACCACGAGGACCGCGGCGAGCATCGCACCAAGGTGCTCACGCCCGACACCTCCCACGGGACCAACCCGGCGACGGTGACGATGGCGGGCTATGAGGTCGTCAAGGTCGGGACCGACGAGCACGGGAACGTCGACATCGACGATCTGCGCGCCAAGGCCGACACCGACGTCGCCTGCCTCATGCTCACCAACCCCTCGACGCTCGGCCTGTTCGAGACCCAGATCCAGGAGATCGCCAAGGTCGTGCACGCGGTCGGCGCCACGCTCTACTACGACGGCGCGAACCTCAACGCGATCATGGGCATCTGCCGTCCCGGCGACATGGGCTTCGACATCGTGCACTTCAACCTGCACAAGTCCTTCACCCAGCCGCACGGCGGCGGGGGGCCGGGCTCGGGTCCGATCGCCGTCTCGGAGCGGATCGAGCCCTACCTGCCGCGTCCCCAGGTCGTCCAGCGTGCACCCCGCAACGGTGACGGCCCCCGCTATGACCTGGACTTCGATCGACCCAAGTCGATCGGCCGTCTGCGCGGCTTTCAGGGCAACTACGGGGTGTTCGTGCGCACCTACGCCTACATCCGCTCCCTGGGCGCCGCCGGTCTGCGGGACGTCTCGGAGACCGCCGTGCTGAACGCCAACTACCTGCTCGCCCGGTTTCGGGCCCTCGGAGTGCTCGAGCTCCTGCCCGCCGCCTATGACCGCGTGTGCATGCACGAGTTCGTGCTCTCGGGCGCGCCGATGAAGCGCGAGCTGGAGGTCCGCACGCTCGACCTGGCCAAGCGGCTGCTCGATCACGGGGTCCATCCGCCGACCGTGTACTTCCCGCTGCTCGTCGAGGAGGCGCTCCTGGTGGAGCCGACCGAGACCGAGACCAAGGAGACGCTCGATCACTTCGCCCAGCTCGTCGCCGACCTGCTCCAGGAGGCCCGTGAGGATCCGACGATCGCCCGCGGGGCTCCGTACACGAC
>CAZZWJ010000447.1:0-1715 GCA_964657875.1 uncultured Solirubrobacteraceae bacterium | reverse complement strand
CCGGCGGTCACCGGGCCGCCGGCCCGCCGCGTCCGCCGCCCCCAGCCGCACGCCCCGGCGCCGGCGAGCACGACGAGGCCGGCCATGAGCTTGATCCTCAGCATCACGATCGGCAGCGCCGCGCGGGAGAGCTCGGCGGTGAACGGGTCCGAGGCGTGGGCGAGGCTGTTGGCGCGCGGATGGGTGGCGCGGGTCACGCTCGAGCCGAAATGACCGGAGCCGAGGTAGACGGGAAGAAACCACGCGATCGGCTGCAGCACGAAGGCGACCGCGATCCAGGCGCGCATCCGCGGGTGCCGCCGGCCCAGCCACAGGCCGTAGGGCCCCCAGAACAGCCAGATCTCGGGGCGGTCCAGCGCGACCAGGAACCCGATCAGGAACGCGGCGCCGGGGCGACGGTCGAGATGGCACTCGATCGCGACGAGCAGCAGCGCGGTGGCGAGCGCCTCGGAGTAGCCGAGACCGTTTGAGGTGATGTAGCTGCCGCGGGCCGCGAAGCCGAGGCCGACGATCGCGGTCAGCCCGGCGAGGACGGCCGGGGCGCGCGTGCGAATCGAGGTCGGGATCGACCGCGCCGCCGCCGGCGCGGGGTCGAGCGCCCGCGTCAGCCGGTAGGCGAGGTGGCCGGCGAGCAGCACCGCGGCGATCGCGCCCGCCCGCGCCACCACCAGCCACAGCGAGGGCGCCGCCGATGATCCGAGCAGCGCGAACGGGATCGTGAACAGCATCGGCAGCGGCTTCCACGACGTGCCGGTGTCGGTGATCACAAGCCGGCCGTGGATGATCTCCCGGCCCCACACGAGCCACGACCAGGGGTCATAGCTCGGCGTCGACGGGGCGAGCAGCGAGAGGCCCGCGAGGCTGAGGGCGAGGACGGCGAGGCTGAGGTAGAAGCGCGTCGGGGTCGGTCGCCAGCGCGCCGGCGCCGACGTCAGCCCGAGACGCCGATCTTCATGCAGGCCTCGACTTTGGCCATCAGGCGATTGGAGGCCTGATTGGGGTAGACGAGCGCCGAGCCGATCACCTCGGCCGCCTGGGCCTGGCCCTGGATCGCGACGTACTGGGCCGCGCCCGGCGTGGCGAGGAAGACAGCGGTCGGGCCGGTGGGCAGCGAGCCGATCTGAATCGATTGATGGTTGTCGCGGGTGTAGAGCGTGTAGGGGATGTGGTCCTTGGCCAGGCACTTGACGTGCTTGGTGCGGGGATCGACGGACTTCAGCTGTTGGGCGCTCTTCGCCGCGGCCTGAGCGGATCCGGCCTCGGGCTTTGAGGCCACGCCACACGCCGAGAGCGACACCGCCATCGCCACGCAGACGATCGCGACCTTCGCGGAGGACATGACGCGTCAGGGTAGTGGATGATGGGAGGCGTGATCGCGTTCGCAGTGCTGTCCGGGCCCCTGCCCCGCATCGGGGTGATCGTCGTCGCGCTGCTCGCCGGCACGGTGCTCCTGGCCCCCGCGCGGCGGGCCCGGGCGCTGGCGATGCTCGGCGCGCTCGTGCTGGCGCCGGTGCTGCTGCTGGCCAGCCTGTGGCACGACTCCAAGCTGCGCTTCGTCCACGATCACCCGTTCGACGCGGTCATCGCGCTGCTCGTCGCGATCGCGGTCGGGATCGCGCTGGCGGCGTGGCTGTCACGCCACCCGCGGGCGTTCGCCCCGCTGGCGGTGCTCGCGCTGCCCTTCCGGGTCCCGATCACGAGCGGCGGCACGACCT
>CAZZWJ010000446.1:0-1721 GCA_964657875.1 uncultured Solirubrobacteraceae bacterium | reverse complement strand
GGCGGCCGCACGTAGCCGCGAACCACTGAGAAGCAGACCGAGATTCGAGACCCAGGAGCGGACATGACGACATACGAGGACCCCATGCGGGTGACCCTCTTCGATACGACGTTGCGCGACGGTGAGCAGTCGCCGGGCATCTCGCTGAACCCCGCCGAGAAGCTGGAGATCGCCCAACAGCTCACCCGGCTCGGCGTCGACGTGATCGAGGCGGGCTTTCCGATCGCCTCGCCCGGGGACTTCCAGGCGGTGCAGGGGATCGCGCGCTCGGTCGAGGGGCCGGTCATCACCGCCCTCGCCCGGGCCCAGGCACCGGACGTCGACGCGGCGTGGAACGCGATCAGGGACGCGGCCCGGCCGCGGATCCACACGTTCATCTCGACGTCCGACATCCACATCGTCCACCAGTTCAACTCCACGCGCGAGGACGTCAAGGGTCAGGCCCGAGCCGCGGTCGCCCAGGCGCGGGCGCTGTGTGAGGACGTCCAGTTCTCGCCGATGGACGCGACCCGCGCCGACGTCGAGTACACCGCCGAGGTGCTCCAGGTCGCCCTCGACGAGGGTGCGACCACGATCAACATCCCCGACACCGTCGGCTATGCGGTGCCCGACGAGTACGCCGCGCTGCTCACCCGCCTCTATGAGCTCGTACCGGGTCTGCGCGACGTCACGCTCTCCGTCCACTGCCACGACGATCTCGGCCTCGCGGTGGCCAACTCGCTGGCCGGCCTGCACGCGGGCGCCCGCCAGGTCGAGTGCGCCGTCAACGGGATCGGTGAGCGGGCGGGCAACACGTCGCTGGAGGAGATCATCATGCTGCTGCGCACCCGCCAGGCGCAGCTCGGCTTCGTCACCGACGCGGTCCCGCGTGAGATCGCCCGGACCTCGCGGATGGTGTCGCGGATGACCGGCTACGCGGTCCAGCCCAACAAGGCGGTCGTCGGCCGCAACGCGTTCGCCCATGAGGCCGGGATCCACCAGGACGGCGTGCTCAAGGAGCGCTCCACGTACGAGATCATGGATGCCCGCGAGGTCGGATACGACGACGTGAGCTCGATCGTGCTCGGCAAGCACTCCGGTCGCCACGCGCTCTCCCAGGCGATGTCCGAGCTCGGCTTCGAACTCTCCGGTCAGGCGCTCAACGTCGCCTTCAAGCGCTTCAAGGAGCTCGCGGACAAGAAGAAGCAGGTGACCGCGATGGACCTCGAGGCGCTCGTCGCCGACGAGATGCGCGAGCAGACCGCCGGCTACGCCCTGGAGTGGTTCGAGGTCGAGGCGTCCTCGCGACGCCCGCCCCACGCGACGGTCTCGCTCACCGATCCCGACGGTGCGGTGCGCACCGGCTCCTTCACCGGGGACGGACCGATCGACGCGGTGTTCCATGCCATCAACGCCGCCACCGGGGTGGAGACGACGTTGCGCGACTTCCGCATCGCCGCGGTCACCGGCGGCCAGGACGCCCTCGGCGAGACCTCGGTCGTCGTCGAGGTCGGCGGGGTGAGCGGCGCGGGCCAGGGCGTCTCGACCGACATCCTGCAGGCCGCCGCCCAGGCGTACATCCGGGCGCTCTCCAACGCGGTTCGCCGGCGGGCGCAGCTCGCGGAGGGCGGGGTGCCCGAGCGCGAGGTCGTCCGGGCGCCGTAGCCGGTCGGACCGGGTGAGGGCGGGGCGAGTGAGGTCGGGTGAGGTGGGGCGGGGAAGGTTGATGGCGCTCAGCGCCA
>CAZZWJ010000445.1:0-1734 GCA_964657875.1 uncultured Solirubrobacteraceae bacterium | reverse complement strand
CTCAGAGCCGACGCCCGGAATCGAACCGGGGACCCCTTCATTACGAGTGAAGTGCTCTACCAGCTGAGCTACGTCGGCGTGTGCAGGGTTTCCTCGGATGCTGCTGGCCCCGGTCGCCGGTTTGGGACGGGCACGGGACTGCAGATCTTCGGCCGGCCGCTGCAGCGTGAAAGCGTAGCCGACGAGTCAGAGCGCTTCCGGGCGCTCACCCAACGCGTCGGTCTCGTCCTCGGTCAATCGCCAGGTCAGCGACGACTTCCCACAGCGCAACAGGATCGGCGGCGGCCGAGCTCGGACGCCTGCGTAGGTGTCAGCGGATGAGAAACAGATCGAGCTGGTCGACGCCGAGACTCACGAGCGTCCGCTCGAAGGAGCGGGCGACGTCCGCGGGGCGTGATCGGCATCGGCGAGCTTGCGGAATCTGGGCGGTGGGCGTGATGCTCCTGATGGTCAGATGTGGGATGGAGGTCGGTCGGTCAGCCGGCGGGGGCGGCGAGGTAGGTGGCGTCGTCGACGGGGAGGCCCCAGGTGACCGGTCCGTGTTCGTCGGCCTCCTGAATGGCGATGTGGGTCATGAACCGGTTGGGCGCGGCGCCGTGCCAATGGTTCTCGCCGGGCTCGAAGAACACGCGGTCGCCGGGAGCGATCTCCTGGACCGGTCCGCCCTCGCGCTGGCAGCGCCCGACGCCCTCGGTGACGAAGATCGTCCGCCCCAGCGGGTGGGTGTGCCAGTGGGTCCGCGCGCCCGGGGTGAAGTGAACGCTCGCGGCGCCGGCGCGGGCGGGCGCCGGTGGCGCGGCGATCGCGTCGATGTAGACGGTTCCGGTGAACCAGGCGTCCGGGCCGCGAACGCTGTCCAGCGAGTTGCGAGTGATCTGCATGTCAGCTCCATTCTGCGGACGCCGGGCGTCATCTGCGCGGTGTCCTCGGTGTGCTCGTGAGATTCATCATGCGCGCCCGGTCGCCGCCACCCGCTGGCGACCCCCTCATCGACGCGCTGGTCGAGTCCGCCGCGCACAGGTCGCAGCCGGGCTCGTGATCTTGGCTTCGCTTGATGACCCGATCGACGCCGCGGGCGGGCTAGCCCCAGACCTCCTCGGCGACCTCGACGACGAGTCGCAGCTTCTCGGCCTGCTCCTCGCGCGTGAGGGAGTTGCCCTCCACCGTCGAGGAGAAGCCGCACTGCGGCGACAGGCAGAGCTGGTCGAGATCGACGTAGCCGCTTGCCTCCTCGATGCGGCGCATGAGCAGGTCGCGGTCCTCGATCTCCCCGCGCTTGGTCGTCACCAGTCCGAGCACGACCAGCTTGTCTCTGGGAACGAACCGCAACGGCTCAAAGCCGCCCGAGCGGGCGTCGTCCCACTCCATGAAGAACCCGTCGACGGCGAGCTCGTTGAAGAGCGCCTCGGCGACGAAGTCATAGCCGCCTTCGGCGACCCACGAGGAGCGGAAGTTGCCTCGGCACATGTGGGTGGTGACCGCCATCCCGGCGGGCCGCCCGGCGATCGCCTCGTTGATGTGGGCGATGTAGGCCTCGTGCTGATGCTCGGCGTCGCCGCCGATCTCCCGCACGTGCTCGCGCTGACGGGGATCGTTGAGGTAGGCGAGGCTCGTGTCGTCGAACTGCAGGTAGCTGCAGCCGAGCTCGCCGAGGCGCCGGACCTCTTCACGGTAGGCGGCCACCAGGTCGGCCCAGAAGCCCTCGGCCACCTGTCCCCGGTCGACCAGGCCGTA
>CAZZWJ010000444.1:0-1735 GCA_964657875.1 uncultured Solirubrobacteraceae bacterium | reverse complement strand
GCCCTACGCCCCGCACGCCCGCCGGCCCCTCGCCCCGATGCTCCCGGCCCCGGCCCCGGGTACTCTGCGCCCATGCGGGTCCGCCACGCCGACCCCGCGCGCGACGGCGGCGCCTGCGCGGCGATCTATGCCCCGGCGGTGCGCGACGGATTCGCCTCCTTTGAGGAGGTGGCACCGACCGCGACGCAGATGACGGCGCGCATCCAGGCGACGAGCGCCGGCTGGCCGTGGCTGGTGTGCGAGCACGACGGGGTGATCGTGGGATACGCCTACGGTTCCGCGCACCGGGATCGCGGCGCCTACCGCTGGTCGACCGACGTCACCGTCTACGTCGACCCCGGCCACCACCGGCGCGGGATCGGCCGGGCGCTCTATGAGCCGCTGCTGGCGCTGCTCGCCGAGCAGGGCTTCCATGCGGCGTGCGCCGGGATCGCGTTGCCCAACCCCGGCAGCGTGGCCCTGCACGAGGCCCTGGGCTTTGAGCCCGTCGGCATCTACCGCGAGATCGGCTTCAAGCGCGGCCGCTGGTGTGACGTGGGCTGGTGGCAGCTCACGCTCGGCGCCGGCGGCCCGCGGACGGCCCCGGACCCGCCGGGCCCGCCCGGACGCCTGCCCGCCTGACCGGTCCGGCGCCTCGGCGCCGGGTCAGTACAGACCACCTAAAGCGCAGACGTTCTTACCCAAAGCGATCCATCCCTACTAGGATCGTCGTCGGCGCGGACACGGAGGTTCATGACAGGTGCTGACTGACACGGGGGGTGAAATCGCCCCCGCCAGAGTGCTGCTCGTCGGGGATGACACGCGAGCGGCGACCATGATGGTCGAGATGCTGCGCGACGGGTGGGCCAGCGGCCTGCTGATCACCCACGCGCCGGACGCCGCCGACGCCGTCCACGAGCTCGCCGACCACGCCGACAGCGTGGTGCTGCTGCACCTCTCCCGCGACGAGGACGGGATCTCCGAGCTGCGCGCACTCGCCACCGCCGCCCCCGAGGCCGCGATCATCATCGTCTCCGAAGCCGAGGAGGCGGCGACCGGGGTCGCCGCGGTCATCGCCGGCGCCCAGGATCACCTGCTGCGTTCCGAGCTGCACCCCGCGATGCTGCACCGCGCCGTGCGCTTCGCGCTGGAGCGCAAGCGCGCCGAGGTGCGTCTCACCCGCCAGGCGCTCGAGGATCCGCTCACCGGCCTGCCCAACCGCGTCCTCTTCCTCGACCGCCTGAGCGTCGCCCTGGACCGCTCGCGCCGGACCGGCCTCCCGCCGGCGGTCATGTTCCTCGACGTCGACGCCTTCAAGGCGGTGAACGACACCCTCGGCCACGCGGCGGGCGACCGCCTGCTGTGTGCCCTGGCGGAGCGCTTCGGCGAGCTGCTGCGCCCGATGGACACCGTCGCCCGGCTCGGCGGTGACGAATTCACGTTCCTGTTCGAGGGTCTGTCGGGCAACGCGGAGGCGGTCGTGATCGCCCGGCGCATCGCCGAGGCCGCGGCCGCACCGATCACGCTCGGATCCGGAGCCGGCGAGACCTCGGTGGGGGTCTCGATCGGGGTGGCGATGCTCGAGGATCCGCAGATCGCCGTCGACGACGCGCTCGCCGACGCCGACGCCGCCATGTATCGCGCCAAGCGCCTGGGCGGCGGCCGGGCCGAGCTGTTCGATCTCGACGCCGACCCCGACCGGCCCGGACGCCCGGATGGCGAGGCACCCCGTCGCGGTGCGGGGGCCGCGCCGCCA
>CAZZWJ010000443.1:0-1743 GCA_964657875.1 uncultured Solirubrobacteraceae bacterium | reverse complement strand
GACGGCGGGGGCGCGGGCGGGGCGCCGGCGGCCCGGCCCCAGCGGCTGGCGCCGGTGCTCCTCGGCAGGCAACCCTCCGGGCTGCCGGCGCGGCAGTTCGCCTGGAACGACACGCTCGCCCTTGATCGATTCGGCAACGTGGTGCCACCGCGCCATCAGCGGCTGCTGTTCTTCGACGTGGTCGGACGGCCGTCGGCCGGCCACACGACGTTGCTGGAGGCGGCGCTGCGGTCGCTGGAGCGGCGGTTTGCCCGGGGACCTCATGGTCTGCTGTTCACGGTCGGCTGGGCACCGCGGTACTTCACGCGCACGCTCGGCAGGCGAACCTCGCCGATCGAGCCCGCCACGGCGCTCTCGGACTTCGAGCTGCCCGCGATCGATGACCACGACATGGTCCTGCACCTCGCGGCCGACGACGAGGCCCGCCTACGCGACGTGGAGAACGCGCTCACCCACGGCGCCGCGATCGACGGCCTGGACGGCATCGTCGACATCTCCCGCGCCCTGGCCTGGCGCGGCACTCGCACCGGCTTCGTCGGCGCGGGGCTGCCCGCCGCCCATCAGGATGTCGGGGGAATCCCGGCGGGACGACCGGTGGCATCCGACGCCCCGCTGTTCATGGGGTTTCACTCGAGCCTGAAGCGCAATCAGGCGACCGAGGACGACATCGCGATGCCCTCCGGGCACTGGAGGGACGCGACGACGATGGCGGTGAGCTACATGCGCCTGAGCCTGCAGGGCTGGTATGAGGATCTCGGTCCCGAGGGCCGGGTCGCGCGCATGTACGCGCCCCAGATGACCGAGGCGCAGGTGCGGGAGATCCGCACCGACGCAGAGGGCGATCCGGCACAGATCGGTGAGGCGATCCGTCATCACGGGGTCCTCGGGCACTCCCAGGCGAGCGCCCGGGCGCGCCGGCACGGTCGCCCGATCATCCTGCGCCGGGACTTCGACACCGTCGACGGCGGTCAGGCGGGATTGCACTTCGTCAGCCTGCAGCGGCGCATCGCCGACTTCGTGACGACCCGGAACGCGATGAACGCGAGCGCGGCACAGCTGCAGAACCCGGCGATCACCGACACGGTGAACAACGGCATCAACGAGTTCATCTTCGTGCTGCGGCGCGGCAACTATCTGATTCCCTCCCGGGCGGCGCGGTCCTTTCCGCAGCTGCCCGCACCCGCGCGTGACTAGCCCGGGCGGCGACGGCCGGATCCGGCTCGGGCGGCGAAGCGGGCCGTGCGTGGGGGCCGCGCCCGCAGGCTCGCCGTCCAGGCGCCGGCGATGAGCGCGAGCCCCAGCCCGGTGGCGATCCACCACCCCAAACCCGATGCCGGCGACGGCACCCCGGGGCCGGCGGCGGGGACCGCCGCGCCGGCGGCCACGCCGGTGAGGCGCGCGATCGCCTGCTCGGTGGCCCGGATCAGATGACCGGATCGCGGAGCGACACCCGTGAGCGTCGTCCGCTGCGCCAGGCCGTCCCGCACGACCCCGAACCCGGCGGGCATGACGACGAGCAGCTGACCGTGGTAGTCGAGGGAGAGCTCGCGGCCGAGGAACTCGGCGTAGCCCTCCGGATGTCCCCACAGAGCTCCGACCGAGCCGAGGTCGGTCCGCGACGCGATCACCGCGACCCGGAGCGGATGGCCGTAGCGCACCGCTCGCCGGATCTGCTGCACGATCGTCTGCTTCGCGGCATACGTCGCCCCACTGTCATCACCGAGAAACGCCGGCGGAGCGGCC
>CAZZWJ010000442.1:0-1768 GCA_964657875.1 uncultured Solirubrobacteraceae bacterium | reverse complement strand
GTGCACTGCTCGACGGCCGGCGAAGCCCATCTGAGAACGCTGCCGTGGTCGCAGGACGTGCGCATCGTCCCCCATCCATGGTGGGGCGCCCCAGGACTGAAAGCCGTCTCAGAGCTCACGGTCCTGGGGGCCCTCGCCTCCCGCTCGGCCGACCTCCTGCACAGCATCGCCCTCACCGCGCCGCTGCGCACGCGCGCGGCGAACGTGATCACGATCGCCGACACGACCTGGCTTCAGGGACCACGCGCCGACACGACCACGCTGCTGTGGCGGGCGATCGTCCCGCCCGTCGCCCGGCGCGCGGATCGGGTGATCGCCATCTCCCGGGCGGGCGCGCGAGACGTCGAGCGCCAGCTCCGCGTCGCGCCCGATCGCGTCGACGTGACGCTGCTCGGCTACTCGCCGCCCATCCGGGTCACACCGTTGTCGGGCGCCGCGGTGCGGGAGCGCTTCGGGCTCGGCGACGGGCCGTTCGTGCTGATGGTCGGGACCCGCAAGCCGCACAAGAACGTCGAGGGGCTGCTGCGCGGATTCGCCGAGGTGCGCGCCGCGACGCCCGCCGCGCGGCTCGTGCTCGCCGGCAACCCGACCGGGCTTGAGCCCTCCCTGCTCGCGCTCGCCCGGGAGCTTGGGCTCAGCGAATCCGTTCACTTCCTCGGTTTCGTGGAGGCCGACGAACTGGAGGGGCTCTACGCGGCCGCCGAGTGCTTCGTCCTGCCGTCCTACAACGAGGGCTTCGGCCTGCCGGTGCTGGAGGCGCTCGGCCGGGGCATCGCGGTCGCCTGTTCAAGCGCCGCCTCGCTGCCCGAGGTCGGCGGCGAGGCCGCGCTCTTTTTCGACCCGGGACGCCCGGCGGAGATCGCCGGCGCGATCACCCGGCTGCTCGCCGAGCCGGAGCTGCGACGGGAACTGGCCCAACGCGGACGACGACGGGCCGCGGAGCTCAGCTGGCGGGCGTGTGCGGAGGCGACGCTTGAGAGCTATTGCCGGGCGGTCGCGCAGACGACCCGGCTCCAGTGAGGCGCCGGCGGTAGAGGACGTCGGCGGACGTGAGCTCCGCGGCCGGCTCATAGAGATCGCCGAGCGCCGCCTCGATGGCAACCCGCCCCTCCCGGCCGAGGGTCTCGGCCAGCATCCAGTCGGGGCCGTGGCGTTCGAGGTCAAGGCCCCGGATGGCGCTCGGCTCGTGCCCCTCCAGATCCAGCGACATGAAGTCCGGTCGCTGAACCCCCGCATCGTCGAGCACCTGGGTGAGCGTTCGGGCCGGAACCTCGATCTCGTAGCGGCGGAGCTCGATCAGATCCAGCCGCGCCTCCAGTTCAGGCTCGGAGTCTGAGATGAGTGAACCGAGATCGGCGTAGGTCATCGTGACCGTCGGGGCGTCGTGATCGTCGGAGACGAGCGCGCAGTTGACCACCTGCGAACGCGTCCGCAGCGCCCGGCATTCAGCGGCGAGATCGGGGATCGCCTCGACGAGCACGCCGCTCCAGCCCTTCCAGCGCTCGAGGTAGTACGTGTTGGACCACGTGTATCCGTCGTTGGCGCCGGCCTCCACGAAGACTCCGCCGTGGGCGGGCAGAAACCGTTCGAGCTGCGTATCGATCCGCTCGGCGGCCGGGCGGGAGAAGCGGCGTGACCCCGCCGACTCAAAGACGCGACGGCGGGCGTGGACGAGCCGTTTGCGAGTGGCGCGGTCCCGCAGGGGGGTGCGGTCGACGACGAGCGTCCGGGCGCGGTCCTGCAGGCTCACGGTTCGCCGGGCAACTGG
>CAZZWJ010000441.1:0-1772 GCA_964657875.1 uncultured Solirubrobacteraceae bacterium | reverse complement strand
GACCCCGGCGAAACCCTCGCCACAGTCGGCGAGGTCGTCGACCACCCAGGTGTCACGCAGCAGCGTCCGGGCAAGCTCAAGCGCGGCCGGCTGCCCGCGGACGTGGTCGAGCAGTCGCGCGGATTCACCGGCGCCGCTGTACTGCGCCACGGGCTCGGCGTCGGCCGCCCCCCCGGCGACGAGCGCCCGCCCGCCCTCGTGTCCGGCGAGATCCAGCAGCGCACTCGCCGCGCCGCGGTCCTCGGCGACCGCCGCCGCGAGCCGGCCGTCGAGTGCCGCGGCGACGGCGAGCTCATAGCCCGCGTCGACCTCGAGCGCATCGGCGAGCGCGCTCGCGCCGTGCGGAGCACCGGCGTGGTGGCGCAGGAATTGGTTGACGGTCGCCAGATCGCCGCCGATGCGCGCGGCGTCCCGGCGGGCCGCATCGGCGGCTCGCTCGGCCTCCCGGATCTCGCCCCGGGCACCCTCCAGCCCCGACTCGCCCTCACGACGGGCGCCCAGCGTGGCCTCGACGACCCGCGACTGCTCGGCGACCGCCACCTCGGCATCGGCGAGCTCCGTCTGCAGCGCGGTGAGCTGCCGGGCGAGCTCCGCCTCCCGATCCTCGTCCAGCGCCTGCAGCTCACGCGCCATCGCCGCGATCCGCGTCCCGGCCTCGGGATCCTCGCGGTCATCGGCGGTCTGCGCCGAGAGCGTCTGGATCATCTCGCGCCCGCGTGTCACCCGGGCGCTCACGGTCGCCAGCGCGACCTCCAGCGACTCGGCGCGGTAGCCGATCCGCTCCCCGGCGCTGCGGGCCGCGTAGACCCGGCGGGAGAGCTCCTCACGGTGGGCGCTGCGCGCTGAGATCGCCTCCTCGGCGGCGGCTCGGCGGTCTGCGGTCTCGGCCAGCTGTGCACCGAGCGCGGCGCGGCGCTCGCGGATCTCGGCGGCGACCTGGAGCGCGGCGGCGAGCGTCTCACGCCGGGCCCGCACGTCGTCGGTGACGAGCTCCCAGCGGATCTCCAGGGCCTGGCGCTCCAGGCGCTCGTGCAGTTCGGCGGCCTCGGCCTGGCGCTTGAGCGGTCGCAGGCGCCCCCGGGCCTCGCGCTCGACGTCGAGGGCGCGGTCGAGGTTGTCCTGGGTGCGGGCGAGCTTGAGCTGGGCGCGACGCCGGCGCTTGCGATGCTTGCCCAGGCCGGCGGCCTCCTCGATCAGCATCCGTCGCTCCCGGGGCTTTGAGGTGACCAGCGACTCGACCCGGCCCTGGGAGATGACGGAGTGCATCTCCTTGCCGAGCCCCGTGTCGGACAGCAGCTCGAGCACGTCGACGAGTCGGCAGCGGGCCCCGGCCAGGCGGTACTCACCCTCGCCGCTGCGATCCAGACGGCGGTAGATCGAGATCTCCGGGACGCCGAGGCCGAGCGTCCCGTCGGAGTCGTCGAGCACCAGCTCGACCTCGGCGCTCATCGCCGCCTTGCGTCCCGGCGCGCCGCCGAAGATGACGTCCTGCATCGAATGGCCGCGGACCGCGACCGGCGACTGCTCGCCGAGCGCCCACAGGACCGCGTCGGTGACGTTCGACTTGCCCGAGCCGTTGGGACCGACGATCACGCTCGTGCCGGGGCCGAACTCAAGCCGCGTGCGGTCGGGAAAGGACTTAAAGCCCTTGACGTTGATCGACTTCAGATACATGCGGGCGTCCTCATGGCGCGGGCGCCGCGCCCGGCGCCGTCTCCAGCGCCATCCCCTTTTCCGGGGACGCGGCAACGGCGCCGCGTTGCGCGCCGAAC
>CAZZWJ010000440.1:0-1775 GCA_964657875.1 uncultured Solirubrobacteraceae bacterium | reverse complement strand
CCCGGCGCTCGCGATCGCCCGTGAGCTCGACCCGCGGCTCGTCGCCGGACCGCCGGACGGGGACGCGGCGTCCGGCGCCACCGAGCTCGCCGTCGCGGTTCGCGCGGCGCTGGATTCGCCGACGGCTGGGTACGCGCAGCGGGCGGCGCAGCGGCTCGCCCCCTACCATCGGGACGCGATGATCGAGGTGCTGGAGCGAGACGTGCTGCCCGTGCTTCTGCCGGGGTGGCGGTCGTGAGCGTCCTCGCCGCGATCCCGAGCCCGCCCCAGAACGGGTTTCACATCGGGTCGCTGTTCTTTCACGTCTACGGGATCGCCTACGTGGTCGCGGTCGCCGCGGCGATCCTCATCACCCGCTGGCGCTGGCGCAAGCTCGGCGGCGACCCCGAGCTCGCGTACGAGATCGCGATGTGGGCGTTCCCCGCCGGACTGGTCGGCGGACGCGTCTACTTCGACATCACCACCCCGGCGAAGATCCCGCCGCACTGGTGGGGGGTGTTCGCGATCTGGGATGGTGGTCTCGGGATCTGGGGCGGGATCGCGTTCGGCGTGGTCGTGGGACTGTGGGTCGCCCGTCGGCGGCTGAACCATGAGCAGCTGCTGCAGCTGATGGACGTCGTCGGGCCGGCGCTGCTCGTCTCACAGGGCATCGGGCGCGTCGGCAACTACTTCAACCAGGAGCTGTTCGGTGCCCCGTCATCGCTGCCCTGGGCGCTGAAGATCGCGCCCCAGTACCGCCCGCCCGGCTACGAGCGCTTCACCACGTTTGAGCCGACCTTCCTCTACGAGATGATCTGGGACTTCGGCGTCTTCGGCTTCCTCTACTGGCTGGGGTCGCGCGGCAAGGTCCGCGCGCCGGGCCTGTTCTGGCTCTACGTCGCCGGTTACTCGGGCTTTCGGATCTTCGAGGAGACCCAGCGGATCGACTACTCCAATCACTTCCTGGGGATGCGGGTCAACTTCTGGATCGCCCTCGGGCTGTGCCTGTTCGCCCTGCTCGTCTTCGGGTTGATCCAGCGCGGGTTCCGCGGCTGGGGCGCCCCGCCGGCACTCAAGTCGCCGCCGGGGACACGCTACGGGCCCAATCCCGGGCGGTCGGTCCGTGGGGGCGCGGTTGCCGGTGCGGGCGCCGGTGCGGGTGGCGGGCCGGCTGCGGTGGTCAAGATGGGGACCTCCGGTGCGGGGTCGGCGGCGGGTGGCGTGGGTGGGGATGGTTCAGGTGCGAGTGGCTCGGGCGCGGAGGGCTTGGGCGCCAAGCCCCGGCGACCGCCGCCGCCTCCCCCGCGAAAGCGTGGACGTGGAGGCGGCAAGCGCCGCTAGAGACACCGGCAGGGGCAGAGACACACGCGGATGCGGACGGGGAGAGGACGGACAAACGCGGACGCGGACGCGGCTCGCACGAAACCTGTCCGCACCCCCGGGCGCCGAATCGTGGACAGCTTTGTATGTCACGGGCGACCTTGAACCTTTCCGCACCCCCGCTGGCCGCACCGCGGACAGGTTCGTGTGGCCGACGGCGTCGAACCTGTCCGCACCTGCGTGCGCCGAACCGTGGACAGCTTTGTATGTCACGGGCGACGTTGAACCTGTCCGCACCCGCGTGCGCCGAACCGTGGACAGGAATGTTGGCGCCGGCGACCCGCTTCGACCTGCCGCGCCTTCACCGCAGTACCGCTACTCCGGCGTCGGCGCCGGAGAGGACGGACAGGCGTCGGGTGACCGCTACCCCCGACGGACCCGCGGGCGCCGCGCCGCGACCTCATCCCACGGTCGCG
>CAZZWJ010000439.1:0-1797 GCA_964657875.1 uncultured Solirubrobacteraceae bacterium | reverse complement strand
GTGGTGGGCGGGCAGCTGGGACAGCCGCAACGCGCCGCTCACCCGGCTGCTGCTCGCCCGCGACGACACGGGCGTCGTCGCCCCGACCATCCGCGACGTGCCCGACGACACCGCCCTGCTCGCCCGCCTGCGGACCCTCGCCGACACCGCCGGCGGCGCGATCTCGGTCGAGCTCGCGGTGCCGCGCGCGGGCGCCCACTGGTCCCCGCCCGCGGCTCCCGTCGCCTCGCTGTCGGCCTCGCGATTTGACCGCTCGCTGGATCTGCGATGGCGGCGGACCTCCTACACCGACATCACCTCCGCCAGCTACGACGCCCACGTCGGCTCTGAGCCCGAGCACCCGCTGCTCGACGACGAGCCCGACGCGCAGGAGCCGACGCCGGCGAGTGCACGCAGCGCCGAGCCACAGCTCTCGGCGCCCGCGCTGCTCGGCGAGATGCCCGTCGGCGCCGACGTCGGCACGTTCGTGCACCGGGTGATGGAGGCCGGCGACTTCGCCGCGGCCGATCTGCGCCGCGAGCTGCGGGCGCGGATCGCGCAGACGCGCGCCCGGCGCGCGGTCGACATCGGCGACCCCGAGCTCGTCGCCGACGGTCTGGCCGCGATGATCTCGACCCCGCTCGGCGATGTCGTCGGCGGCCTGTCCCTGAGCGACGTGAGCCGCGCGGACCGGCTCGACGAGCTCACCTTCGAGCTGCCGCTCGCCGGCGGGGACGCGCCACGCGGGTGGGTGACCCCGCAGCGCATCGCCCGCGTCCTGCGCGAGTGCACCCGTGCCGGTGATCCGCTGCGCGGGTACGCAGCCCGTCTCGCCGACCCGTTCCTGCGCACGAGCTTCCGCGGCTACCTCACCGGATCCCTGGACCTCGTGGTGCGCTTCGCCGGCCCCGACGGCGTCCCGCGCTTCGCCGTCCTGGACTACAAGACCAACTGGCTCGGGGAGCCCGGCGAGCCGCTCACCGCCTTTCACTACCGCCCGGAGGCGCTGCTTGCCGAGATGTACCGCCACCACTATGCGCTGCAGGCGCTGCTCTACACGGTCGCCCTGCACCGCTTCCTGCGCTGGCGCCTGGCCGGGTATGACCCCGACGTCCACCTCGCCGGGGTCGCCTACCTGTTCGTGCGCGGGATGACCGGCGGCGACGGCCTCGGCGTGCGCCGCGACGGCGGTGCCGCCGGGGTGTTCGCCTGGCGCCCGCCACCCGGGCTGCCGGCCGCGCTCAGCGACTGCCTGGATGCCGGGGTGGCGAGAGCGTGAGCGACTCGGCCTCACCCGCCCCGGCCGCCTCGCCCTCCCCCGGAGCTCAAGTCTCCCCCGGCGCGCCACCCTCCCCCGCCGCCCCGCTTGAGCCCGAGCGCGACCCGTTCGACGTCCGGCTCGCCCTCCACGCCTCCGGGTCGCTGCGTGAGTTCAATCGCGCCGGGGTGCTCAGCGCCGCCGACGTCCACGTCGCCCGGCGCCTCGGTGCGCTCGCCGGCGAGTCCGAGGACTCGGTGCTGCTCGCGGTCGCTCTGGCGGTGCGGGCGCCCCGGCTGGGCCACGTGCTCGTCGACCTCGACACGATCCACGAGACGGCGGCGGTCGATACCGAGGACCCGGTCGACCTCGACGCGCTGCGCTGGCCCGCCCCGGTCGACTGGACGGCGGCGGTCGCGGGCTCGCCGCTGGTCAGCCTGGAGGGCGCGGGCCGCGAGGTGACGCCGCTGCGGATGCGGGGCGCGTGGCTGTACCTGGACCGCTATTGGGCCGAGGAGATGACGGTCGCCGCCGCACTGCGCGCCCGGCTGTCGCGGCCG
>CAZZWJ010000438.1:0-1800 GCA_964657875.1 uncultured Solirubrobacteraceae bacterium | reverse complement strand
CCCTCAGAACGCGTCGATGGCGATGAGCGCGTGGGCGGTTGAGGCGGCGGACAACCCCGTCGCAGCGCCCGTGACGTCGATGCCGACGCCGAGCTGGTTGCCGTGGGCGTGCATCAGGCGGACGTGGCCGGCGGCGGTCATCTGAAAGGAGAGATAGCCGATCTCATGAGAGCCGATCGTCTGGGGGTGCGAGGTCGCCACGGTGGTCGCGCCGATGTGCACCGTGGGGGTCGCCGTGCAGGGCGTCGCCTGACGGCAGGCGACGAGGATCCCGCCCGAGAAGCCGTGGGAGACGAAATCGGTGACGCCGAGGATCCGCAATGCCGGGTCAGAGCCCGCCAGACGACGCGGCCCCCGGCCGGTGGCGGTGAAGCGCACGAGCCGCATCGCGCGGGTCGCGCTGGGACCGGCGCTCGAGTGCACGGTGACCGTGACCGCCAGGCCGGCGTTGCCGGCGGCGCGGACGAGCCGGTGGGCGGCGGCGGACAGCGCGAAGTGGATGATCCCGCCCCCGGCGGGGACCCGCTGCAGGCCGGTGCGGATGATCGAGCGGTGCCCGAGCGTGACCGTCGTCGAGACCCGGCAGGCGGAGATCGCGTAGCACTCGACGGGCAGCCCGCCGGGACCGAGGTTCGCGACGAACGCGCTGTGGCCGAAGACCGCGACGTGGCTGGGAGTCGCGACCGGCCCGGAGATGCCGAGCTCGGCACCGGTGGCGGTGAGCGCCTCGGCCTGGAAGTCGCTGTAGGCGTCGGCGGCGGGCAACGTCGCGTGGGACGCCGGCACGGTGCCGAGCGGGACCAGGCTCGTCGGCGAGTCGCCGGCACTGATCTGCCATCGACTCACCCCCGCCTCGCCGTGCCAGCTCGCCCGCACCCGGACCGAGCCGTTGGGCTGCGGGCTCACCGTCACCGTCGGTGCCGCGGCGATCGTCGTGGTCACCGTCTCGGTGCCCGGGGTCGCGGTCGCCCCGTCGAGATAGTCGCTGTCGATCGAGATCGACGAGCCGCCGTAGTCGTCGGTGTGGCCCCCGCGGAACTGGTGCAGGCGCTGGTTGGCGGCCCAGTCGGAGCTCGGGATCAACGGGTCGGTGGTCGCCATCGCCCCGTTCCAGTTGGCAAACCAGACGTCGTCGGGCTCGGCGTACCCCGTTCCCTGCTCGGCGACGAGATCCTGGATTCCCGAGAGCTCGCTGCTGTAGACGCCGGAGAGATAGCCCGCCCCGTGCAGCGCCGTCGTCCACGCGCCCAGGAACGTGAGCACGGTCTCGCTCACCGAGGTGGTGCGCGTGTAGTTCTCCAGGTCGTAGTAGATCGGGTTTCCGGTGCCCAGGCCGAGCGCCTGTGCCTCGAGCACGGCGCTCTGGGCGGCCGCCGTGCCCTGCGCGGCCGCGGCGGTGGCCGAGATCGCGGCGCAGCCGCAGCCGTTGCCGGGGGCCTGGAGACCGACGTAGGTGGGGATGAGGCTCCACCCGCCCGCCGCCTGGGCGCTCACCCAGGATGCGGTGAGGTTGGGCTGCGTGCAGGCCATGTTCGCCCCCCCGAGGTAGACGCCAACCGCGTGAAACGGCGACGCGGTCGCCCATGCCGACATCGCGGTCTGCGACGGAGCCGAGCACGCGTCAAAGCCCAGCCCCGTGTACTCAGCGCCGGGGGTGGCGGCCCGGGCGAGCGCGTCGCCGGAGCCCGGCAGCGCCTGGGATGAGTGCATGGTCTGAGCGGTCCGTGCTGCGGAGGCCGTGCGGGTATGGGTGGCCGACCGCGCGGCGGCGGCGAGCGCCGCGGCCTGCCGGCGGGCGTA
>CAZZWJ010000437.1:0-1804 GCA_964657875.1 uncultured Solirubrobacteraceae bacterium | reverse complement strand
GCGCCGGGGGGCCGGGGACCGCGGCGGCGATGAGCGCCCGGCCGGCGGGGGCGTAGGCGGGCTGCACCTCACTCATGACCACGACGTTGAGCGCCGGTCCCGCGCCCTCCCCGTCGAGGATGAGAAACGGCTCGCGCAGCGGCGCGGTGGGGAGGCTGAACCAGCAGCAGGCCGCCGCGCGGGAGCCGGGGTCCGGCACCGCGTCGCCGAGCAGCCGATGGGCGGCAGGCCCCTCGGTGGCGACGACGACCGCCCGGGTGTCGATCGTCTCACCATCGGCGAGCGTCACCCGGTCAGGCGCGACCGCGGTCACCTCGGCGCCGGTGCGGATCGCCGTGGACGGAATCCGCTGCGCGATCTGGGCGGGCACGGCGCCGAGGCCCTCTCGGGGCAGCGCGGTGTCACCGAGCGCGATCATCCGCAGGATCAGCTCAAAGCGCCGCGCGGAGACCTCGAGGTCGGGGTCGAGCTGGATCCCGGCGAACAGCGGGCGCCAGAAGCGTTCGATGAAGGCGGGGGAGAGGCCGGCGGCGGCGAGCCGGTCGGCGGTTGACCGGTCGGGGCGGCGCAGCAGCGCCTTGGGCGAGTGGGTGGTGACGTCGAGCAGCAGCCGCACGGCCCGGAGCTTGTCGGCGGGCGTCGCCAGCGGGGTGAATGCCGTGCGCAGCAGATCCCGCGGGCGGCGCCGGGGGTCGCTGAGCCGGTTCAGGCGACCGTCGCCGGTGCGGACGATCGCCCCGGGGACAAAGCGCCCGAGGTCGAGGGCGTCGAGGTCGAGGCGCTGCTTGACCTGCGGATAGGCGAGCAGCAGGATCTGAAAGCCGCGGTCGAGGCGATATCCGTCGATGAGGTCTGAGCGCACGCGGCCCCCGATCCCGTCGGAGGCCTCGAGCACGAGCGTGTCGATGCCCGCGGCGGTGAGATCCTCGGCGCAGGTGAGGCCGGCCATCCCGGCCCCGACGATGACGACGTCAGCCACCGGCGGGACCTTCGAAGGCGGCGGGCGGCAGGTCGCGCTCACCGGCGGCGAGCGCGTCGCAGATGACGACCGCGACGTGTTCGGGCGTGAGCCCCGCGGGAAGGTTCGGCGCGGTCCCGGCGAGCGGCCGCGTCGCGAGGCCGGTCTCGGTGTGGCCGGGGCGGGCGTCGAGGACCCGGATGCCGGCGCGCCGGGCCTCCCGGGCGGCGGCCCGCATGAAGCTCGCGGCGGCCGCCTTGGCTCCGCAGTAGGCGGCCATCTGGGCGATGCTCTGCTCCCCGGCGACGCCGGTGAGGTTCACGAACGTCCCGCCTTTGACGAGTCGGGGGAGCGCGGCGGCGGCGAGCCGCATCGGGATGAGCGCGTCGACCTCGAGCAGCTCCTGGGCGATCGCCGGATCCAACTCGGCCACCGGACCGAACGCGACGACGCCCGCCGCGTTGATCACGATCTGCAGTGAGCCGAGCATCTCCTCGGCGACGTCGACGACGCTCTCGGTGGCTCCGGGCTCGCGCAGGTCGCCGCTCCAGATCCCGTCGGCTCCGAGGGCCTCGAGCTTCTGGTGGTCGCGCCCGGCGGCGACGACCCTCGTGCCCCGTGACATGAGCTCACGGGTCAACGCCCCTCCAAGCCCGCCGGTGGCGCCGGTGATGAGCGCGGTGGCTCCGTCAAGGGTGGGTGGGGCATCCGGCATCGCCCTTCTCCCTACCCCGAGAGCGCCCCGATCATCCCCTCGCTCCTCTTGGTCGGCGTGGGCGTCGAGACCACCATCACGTGCCCGGCCGCCGACCCGTGTGGGCTTGCGGGATGACTAGGTTGAGAAGC
>CAZZWJ010000436.1:0-1821 GCA_964657875.1 uncultured Solirubrobacteraceae bacterium | reverse complement strand
CGCCGGTCGCCCGCTCGATCTGGTCGGCCGCCCGCTGGGAGGGGGCGCCGGAGGGCACGAAGCCGCCCGAGCCGCGCAGCGAGCCGGCGACCGGACCACCGATCACCCCGGCGAGGATGACGAACAGCAGGACGCAGACCAGGCTGCGGCGGGGATGTCGGCTGAGGACTTCGGCGAGAGCAGTGAGCATGCGTCGATTCTGCGCCGCCGCCGCCCGCCTGACAATCGCCCCGGGGATGTGTCTTGGGCTACTCCCCGGGGAGTATCCGGCGGCGCACCACCCCCGCCGACGCACACGTCGCGAGCGCCCACGGCAGGTCGCGCTCGGCGACCCGGGCGAGATCGGGATGGCTGAGGTCGATCTCGATCTCCGGGGTCGGCACGGCGTCCAGGCCGAGCGAGGCGCGCCCGACGGCGGCCGTGGCCCCCCACAGATCCCCACCGGCGGCGGCGAGCAGGGCGTCGCGGGTCTCGCCCTCGCGGCGGGCGAGCGTCTCGAGCTCCCGCAGCTCCTCGAAGGGGTCGATCCGCACCTGCTCGTCGGTCCCGATCGCCAGGCGCACCCCGGCGTCGCGGTAGCGCAGCGCGGGGAGGATCCCGTCGCCGAGGTTGCCCTCGGTCGTCGGGCAGGTGACGACGACCGAGCGTGACTCCGCGAGGGAGGCGACGTCGGCGTCACTGACATGGATCGCGTGGACGACCGACGTCCGCGGGCCCAGGAAGCCGGTGCGGCGCAGCAGCTCGATCGGCGAGCAGCCGTGCTCGGCCTCGCACTCGGCGAGCTCCCGGCGCTGCTCGGCGGCGTGGACGTGGCGGACGAGGCCGTGGCGCTCGGCGTAGGCGGCGATCGCCTCCAACCAGTCGGCGGGGACCGCGCGGACCGAATGCGCCGCCACTCCGACCCGGCAGCCGGCCCGCCCCGCCGCCCACGCGCGCAGCCCGTCGACGCGCTCCAGAAACGCCGCCACGCTCGGATCGCAGAACCGTCGTTGACCTTCGCTCGCGGCGCGTCCCGGCCCCGCCCGGTGGTAGGCGGCGGGCAGCAGCGTGATCTCCAGGCCGCAGTCCAGCGCGGCTTCGGCGAGCGTCGTCGCCATCACGTTCGCGTCATCGGGGTACGGCGTCCCGTCAGGCTGGTGGTGGACGTAGTGAAACTCGCCGACCGCGCCGTAGCCGGCGGCGGCCATCATCCCGTAGACGCGATGTCCGACCGCTCGCATCGACTCGGGGTCCAGGCCGGCCGCCAGGCGGTACATCTCCGTGCGCCAGCTCCAGAAGTCCTCCCCCGCTCCGGTCACGACCCGCTCGCCGACCCCGCGCAGGTCGAGCTGGAACGCGTGGGAGTGGGCGTTGACCATCGCCGGGATGCGCACCCGGCCGCGCGGCTCAGCCATCGGAGATCCGCGCCGCCGCCGCCGCGTCGCGCACGTGGACGATCTCACCGCCGATGATCACGATCTGGACGGGGTTGTGGGCGAAGCGGTAGGCGATCGCCTCCGCCGGGCCGTCGAGCACGATCACGTCGGCCCGCTTGCCGACCTCCAGCGAGCCACGGTCGTGGTGCAGGTCGAGTGTCCACGCGGCGTTGAGGGTCGCCGCGCCGAGCAGCTCCCGCACGCTGAAGCCGTAGAGGCGGGCGGCGAGCCCGAGCACCACCGGCATCGAGACGACCGGCGCGGTGCCGGGGTTGGCGTCGGTGGCGAGCCCGACGATCGCCCCGGCGTCGATGAGCGCGCGGCCGGGCGCGCGGTGCTCGGCGCCGAGGAACTCGGCGGCGGGCAGCAGCACGGCGGCGCACGGGGCGCCGGCGAGCCGCGGGAT
>CAZZWJ010000435.1:0-1833 GCA_964657875.1 uncultured Solirubrobacteraceae bacterium | reverse complement strand
CGCGAGCGCCCGGGCGCTCGCCACGCCGATCCGGATGCCGGTGAACGTGCCCGGACCGGTGCCGACCGCGATCCGATCGATCCCCGCCCAGTCGCTGCCGGCGTCGGACAGCGCCTCGGCGGCGAGCGCGAGCAGGCGGGCGGTATGACCCGGCCGGGCGCCCACGGGCGGATCGTCGCGGCGCTCGAACGTCGACCCGGTGTCGGTGTCGTGGACCGCGGCCGTCGTCGCCGTCGTCGCCGTGTCGAAGCCGAGCACCCTCATCCGATCTGCACCCGGCGACGGTCCCCGCCGTCGTGCTCAAGCGCGACCCGGGCGACCACCCGCGTGAGCGCGCCGATCTGCGCCGCCTCGGCGCCGGGCCACTCGACGAACGCGACCGCGTCGGGTGAGAGATAGTCGGCGAGCAGCTCCGGATCCTCGTCGGCGAGCGCGGCCAGGCGATACAGATCGACGTGGGCGACCATGCGACCCCCGGCCGCCGGGTAGCGCTGGCCGATCGTGAACGTGGGGCTCGTCACCGGCACCGTGACCCCGAGCGCGCGGGCGGCACCGCGCACGAACGTCGTCTTGCCCGCGCCGAGATCGCCCTCGACGAGGACCGCGTCCCCGGGGACGAGCTCGCGGGCCAGGCGGGCGCCGAGCGCCTCGGTCTGGGCTGCGTCCCGGCTCGTGAATCGTCCTTGCACGCGTTGAACTTTATGGGGTGTGCACTACCGTTCTGCGAAGTCATGCTCAGCGTGAAACTGCCTGATCGGTTCGCCGGTTCTGAGATGAGCAAGGCGATCGGACTCGCCGGGGCGATGATCGCCAACAACGTGGTCGCGCTCGGCGCGACGATCGTGTTCGCCCGGCTGCTGTCCGATTCCCACGGGGGCGGATACGGCTCACTCGCCGCGCTCATCAGCTTCTTCCTGATCCTGTCGGTGTTCGGTCAGGCGCTGCAGGTGGCCACCGCCCGGGAGGGCGTGCTCGGCCACCTCGGGGTCGGCGCCGAGCTCGTCGCCACCGCCCGGCGCTGGTCGTGGTCGCTGCTCGCTTTCACGGCGGCGCTGGCGGTCGTCTCGGTGCTCGCGCGCCAGCCGATCGCCGATGCCGTGGGCGTCCCCCACGATCAGGCGGCGGCGGCGCTGGCGCTCCCCGCCGCCGGCCTGTGGCTGTGGCTGTCGACGCTCGCGGGCACCCTGCAGGGAATCGGCGAGTACCGCGACGTCTCGATCTCGATCATCGGCCAGCAGGCGGTCCGGCTGCCGGTCGGCGCGGCGCTCGCGGCGGTGGGGCTCGGCGTCTTCGGCGCGTTCCTGGGCTCCGCGGTCGCCTTCCTGGCGATGGGCGCGTACTGCCTGTGGCGGATCCAGTGCTACGGCGATCGGACGCAGACGGCCACGATCCAGGCCGCCGCCACGGGCGCGGCAGGCCCGGCGGGGTCCGCGGCGGCCCCGCCGCACACCGACCCCGAGGCCCGCCGGCTGCTCATCCACCTGCGCCGGGCGTGGGCGCCGATCGTCGGGCTGATCGTGATCGCGGTGCTGCAGAACATCGACATCATCGCGGCCAAGCACCGCTTCTCGACCTCGCTGGCCACCTCCTACGGCGCGGTCGCGGTCGCCGCCAAGGTACTCATCTGGGTGGCGATGGGCGCGGGCTTCTACCTCGTGCCCGAGGTCTCCCGGCGGCGGGCAGCCGGGGATGATCCCCGGCCGATCCTCGCGCGCGCGCTCGGCATCGTCGCGGTCTGCGCGGTGCCCGTCCTGCTCCTCTACGCGTTCGCCTCCCATTTCCTGATCCGGGTCGGGTTCGGCGCCGACCACGCCGGGGCGTCGGGCTCGCTGC
>CAZZWJ010000434.1:0-1845 GCA_964657875.1 uncultured Solirubrobacteraceae bacterium | reverse complement strand
ACAGGCCGAGGTCGTTGCCGCCGGTCATGTTGAGCAGGATCCCGGTCGCACCCTCGACCGACTCCTCGAGCAGCGGCGAGGAGATCGCCATCTTGGCCGCCTCGCCGGCGCGGTTCTCACCGGAGGCCGTCCCGATGCCCATGAGTGCGCTGCCCGCGTCGTGCATGATCGTGCGCACGTCGGCGAAGTCGAGGTTGATGAGGCCCGGGATCGTGATCAGGTCCGTGATCCCCTGGACGCCCTGACGCAGGACGTTGTCGGCTTCCCGGAACGCCTCGAGGATCGTGGTCCGGCGCTCGACGATCGAAAGCAGCTTCTCGTTGGGGATGACGATGAGGGTGTCGACGTTCTCGCGCAGGCGCTGGATGCCCTCCGTCGCCTGGCGGGCGCGCTGGCTTCCCTCGAAGGAGAACGGGCGGGTGACGACCCCGACGGTGAGCGCGCCGATCTCGTTCTTGGCGATCTCGGCGATCACCGGCGCGGCACCGGTGCCGGTGCCGCCGCCCTCGCCGGCGGTGACGAACACCATGTCGGCGCCCTTGAGCGCCTCCTTGATCTCGTCGCGCGACTCCGCGGCGGCGCCGTTGCCCATGTCCGGGTTGGAGCCGGCGCCGAGGCCCTTGGTCAGCTGGTGGCCGATGTTGAGCTTGATGTCGGCATCGCACATCGCGAGCGCCTGCGCGTCGGTGTTGCACGCGATGAACTCGACGCCCCGCAGTCCGGCGTCGACCATGCGGTTGACGGCGTTCGTACCGCCGCCGCCGACGCCGACGACCTTGATGACTGCCAAATAGCTTCCACTTTCCATGTGTTCAGACCGACCCTCTAGCTGGGGTTGAAGGTGTGTGCGTCACGAGTCGCAGACCCGCAGTCCGGCACGTTAGGCCCTGAGCGCACGGGGTGTCAACGGCATGGGCCGCACGCAACGATCTTTGCAGATCGGGGAAGTCTCGATTATGACCCAAGGCTACCCAGAATTACAACCTCAACCTGCAGTCGAGACTGAGCCTCATCCTCCGGACGCCGATGGCGCCGCGGTCGACGTGGTCGGGGAGCCCGCCGCGCCGGCCCCGGCCGCCGTATCGCTCCCGGTGCCCGCCGCGGGACGTGACGGCGACGTGACGTCGATGTAGGACGCCCCCGCCGAGCCGGCGGACGCGAGTGCCGTCACCGCCGAGCGCCACTTCGCGCGGAGCTGGGTGTCGTCGCCGAAGACGATCGCCGGACCGTTGCGCAGGGTGACGGCGAGACCTCGCCCGGCGGTGATCTCGGCCGTCGCGATCCGCGCGATGAACGCGTACGGAGCGGCGGCGAGCATCGCCACCTCCTCGCCCGCGACCCCGGTCGCGCGGCGGCCGACGGGCAGTGACGCGACCGTGATCGTCGGCAGGGTCGCCGTCGAGCCGGCCTTCGACAGGAGCCGTCCGTTGGCGGAGACCGTCACCTGCTGACCCCCGGCGACGATGACCGCGACGGGGATCTCCTCGTCGACGGCCACCGTGAGGCCGTGGGGAAAATGACTGGAGAGCGTCAGCGCGTGGACGACCGAATACGGGGCGACCGCCTCGTGGAGGCGCTGCGCGTTGACGTCGAGCGTGCTCATGCCCAGCGCCGCCTGGGCGATCGCGGTCCGGATCTGCGACGCGTCGGGGCCACTGAGCCCGGTGATCGTCACCCGGCGCACGGCCACCAGCGAGGACTGACGGACCCAGAAGAAGACGCCGACGAGGATTGCGGCGAGGACGAGCAGACCGGCGAGCGCGCGGGGACCCAGTCGAGGGAACCGCAACCGCATCCGCCGGCCCGGCCGCGGCAGCCGTCGACGGCGGGTGAGCGCACTCACCC
>CAZZWJ010000433.1:0-1889 GCA_964657875.1 uncultured Solirubrobacteraceae bacterium | reverse complement strand
TCCTCACCGAAGCGCTCGGAGACCTCACTCAGCGAAGCGCTCGTGTCCTCGACGGTGTCGTGCAGCAGCGCCGCGCACAGCGTCTCGGTGTCCAGGCGCATGCCGGCGCAGATCTTCGCCACCCCGACCGGGTGGGTGATGAACTCCTCGCCGGAGAGCCGTCGCTGATCGCCGTGGTGAGCGCACGCGAAGACGAAGGCGTCACGGACCTTCTCCCGATCGATCGCCGCCGCCGCGTGGTCGGCGTGCTCCTCGACGATCGCGAACAGGTCGCCGAGCAGTCGCCGTTGCGCCTCGCTGAGCACGTCGGGACTCGCGGTTGGATTCGGCGGCGGGATTGTCTCGTCGATCACGTCGACCGGGTCACGGCGGTCGTCGATCGCCGCTGCCGAGCCGGCGGGGGCGCCACTGTCCCGGGCGGCCGCTCCGCCGGCCGAGGCCGAGGTCGAGGCAGCCGCGACCGTGGCCGAACCGGCAGCGGTGATCGCGTCGCCGCGACCGATCGCTCGACTCAGTCGTCCGCCGTTCGGTTTGCGTTGCTCAGAAATCGCTTTTCGTCCTCGTATCGCCTGCGGTAGAGCTGAAATGACGGCGAGCGCTCAAGCGCCGTGGGCGCCTGGGCCCCCATCGCCAGAGCCGGCAGTTCCCGGTCGAGGCTGACGAGCTCCAGCTCCGCGAGGATCCTCACCAGTCGTCCCGCCAGGCGGGCCGAGCGACCGTGTGAACCTTCGCCGCGAAGCAGGCTCTCGAGCTCCCCGCCGGCCACCCGTTCCCGAGCTCGCAGAGCGCGGTAGAGGGGGACGAGCGAAGCACGAAGTCCGTGCTCGTACTCGTGTATCTGCTCTGCGAATCGTAGCTCAGCCGCGCCCCAGGCCCAATGGGCGATTCCGGGTCCGACCGCGACCCGCGCCGCATCGGCCGCGCTGGAGGGCGGGTCGAGCACCACGAGCTGATCAAACTCGCCGGCAATCGCGGGATCGCGCTCAAGTTCGCCGTAGTCGGTGAGCGTGAACCCGCCGGTGCGCGCGGCGAGGCCGGCGAGGCGGCGCTCGACGTCGGCACAGACGGCGAGCGTGGCCGTCCCACCCGCGCGGGCGTCGGCGAGAACGGCGAGCGGGCTCTCTCCGCGACGGTCCAGGACGGCCCGAACGGCTTGTGGAGCAACGGGCATGCAAGCGGGAGTCGGGCGCGTCGGCTCATCGGCGGCGATTCCCCGCTCGAGCTCGGCGAGCACCGCCGACAGGTAGTCGCCGCCGCCACGCACGCGGGTGATCGGCTCCGGCGTGCAGGGGACGCAGTGGCGCAGCACCAGTCGCGGCTCCACCGCCCCGTGATAGGCGTTGCGCTCCAGGCGAAACGTGGCGTCGCAGGCCACGTCGGGACCTTCGCCGACGCGCCCGTCGCAGCCGAAGGCGACCGCCTTGGCCCGTACCCCGCCGGAGATGACGCTGAAGCGAGCGTGGCGACCGTCGCCCATCGGGCGCACGTCGTCGAAGCGCCCGCCGGTGACGAGCAGCCGCGGCGCCGGGTTGCCCATCCCGCACGGCTCCAGCGCGTCGAGCTCCTCGGTGAGCTCGAGGCCGAGCTCCGCCCCGGAGACGACCGCATCGGCGCATTCGACCGACACGAGTATCTCATCGGTGAGCATCTCCGCGGCATGAGCCGCGAAGGTGGCGGCGAACGCCTCCCGGGCTTCGGTCGACAGCGACAGGCCCGCGGCGGCGCGGTGGCCGCCGTAGCGGCCCAGGTGGGCGGCGGATGCGTGCAGCGCGCCGAGCAGGTCAAACCCGGGGATCGAGCGCCCCGAGCCGGTACCCGTACCGGTGCTCGGGTCCAGCGCGATGAGCACCGCCGGGCGGTGGTGCTGCTCGACGATCCGCGAGGCGACG
>CAZZWJ010000432.1:0-1915 GCA_964657875.1 uncultured Solirubrobacteraceae bacterium | reverse complement strand
GCGGGGGCGGCTTACTCGGCGGAGGCGGTGATGACCGCGAGCGTGTCGCCGGTCTTCACCGACGCGCCGACGGAGATCGGGAGCTCACTCACCGTGCCCGCCTTGTGGGCGGTGATCTCGTTCTCCATCTTCATCGCCTCCACGACGGCGATCAGCGCGCCCGCCTCGACGGCGGCGCCCGCCTCGACCGCGACCCGCAGGATCGTGCCCTGAAGCGGCGAGGCGAGCGTGTCCCCACCCCCACCACCTGCGCCCGAGCCGCTGCGCCGGGGCGAGCGACGCGGCGCGGCCCCGTTGCCCGGGGCTGCACCCGCGACCGCGACCCCGGCGACCGGCGGGGGGCCGATCACGGTCACCGCGAAGCGCTTGCCCGAGACCTCGACCGTGTAGGCCGAGGAGACCGTCTCCGCGGCCGCCTCGTCGTCTGACGCCACGACCGGGGGCACGGCGAGCGTCTTCTGCCACTCGCGGTCCTCGATCAGGTCCCGGCAGGTCTCGGCGGCGGCCCACTGGTCGGTCTGCAGGATCGCCGTGTGAAACGGGATCAACGTCGTGAGCGTCTCGATCTGATACTCCCCGAGCGCCCGCAGCATCCGCCGCGTCGCCTGCTCACGATCGGCGTCCCAGACGATCAGCTTGGCGACCATCGGGTCGTACATCGGGGAGATCTCCGAGCCGGGGCCGACGCCCGAATCGACGCGGACGCCCGGACCGGTCGGCTCCCGGTAGGCGCCGATAGGACCCGGCGCGGGGGCGAAGTTCCGGGAGGCGTCCTCGGCGTTGATGCGGCACTCGATCGCGTGACCACGCAATACGACGTCGTCCTGGGTGATCGACAGCTCGGCGCCCGCGGCGACGCGGATGCCCTCCTTGACGATGTCGATCCCGGTGACCATCTCGGTGACGCAGTGCTCGACCTGCACCCGGGTGTTCATCTCCAGAAAGAAGTACTCGCCGTCCTGCAGCAGGCCCTCGATCGTCCCCGCGCCGGCGTAGTTGACCGCGGCGGCGGCGTCGGTGGCGATCTTGCCGATCTTCGCCCGCAGCCCCGGGGTCGCCTCGACCGCCGGCGCCGGGGACTCCTCGATCAGCTTCTGGTGGCGGCGCTGCAGCGAGCAGTCGCGCTCGCCGAGGTGGATCACGTTGCCGTGGCCGTCGGCGAGCACCTGGACCTCGACGTGACGGGGATCGGGCAGGTAGCGCTCCAGGTAGACGGTCGGATCGCCGAAGAAGTTCTGACCCTCGCGGGCGGCGCCCTCGAAGGCGTCCTTCAGCTCGCTCTCCTGCAGCGCGACGCGGAAGCCCTTGCCGCCGCCGCCGCCGGCCGCCTTGACCGCGACCGGGTATCCGATCGAGTCCGCGATCACCTTCCGGGCATCCTCGACCGTCTCCACGGGATCGGTGGTGCCGGGCACGATCGGCACCCCGGCGGCCTGCATCAGCTCCCGGGCCTTGGTCTTTGACCCCATCGCGTCGATCGCGCTGGACGGCGGACCGATCCAGGTGATCCCGGCCTCCTCGAGCGCCTTGGCGAACGCCGCGTTCTCGGCCAGGAAGCCGTAGCCGGGATGGACCGCCTCGGCACCCGACTCCCGACAGACCTCGAGGATCTTGTCGATGTTCAGGTAGCTCTCACTCGCCGGTGCGGCGCCGAGCAGGTATGCCTCGTCGGCGCGCTGCACGTGCAGCGCGTCCCGGTCGATCTCGGAGTAGACGGCGACCGTGGCGATTGCGAGCTCCTCACACGCCCGGATGATGCGCACCGCGATCTCGCCGCGGTTGGCGATGAGCACCTTGGAGAACATGCGGCGCGGGACTCTATCGAGCGGGGCGACCGACCGGCGCCCCGACCCGGAGACGCTTGGAGAACCGCGGGCGGCGCGGCGACTCCGGCCGCGGACTCGGGACCCCGGGG
>CAZZWJ010000431.1:0-1918 GCA_964657875.1 uncultured Solirubrobacteraceae bacterium | reverse complement strand
CAAGCCGTTCTCGCTGCGCGAGTTCTCCAGCCGGATCAAGGCCGCGCTGCGCCGCGCGCAGATGAGCCGCCCGGCCCAGACCGGGCCCGACGAGATGCCGCTCGAGATGGGCGATCTGCGGATCGACTTCCCCAAGCGGACGGTGCGCATCCGCGGCGCCCAGGCCCAGCTCACCTACGTCGAGTTCGAGATCCTCGCCGCGCTCGCCCGCTCCCCGGGCCGGGTGTTCACGCGCGACATGCTGCTGGCGCGGCTGTGGGGCGACTCGGCCTATCGTGACCCGCGCACGATCGATGTCCACATCCGCCACCTGCGAGAGAAGATCGAGTCCGACGCCAAGGACCCGGAGTACCTGTTCACCGTGCGCGGCGTCGGTTACCGCTTCCGCGACACCAGACCCTGACATGGTGGGCGGGTAGCGGATGCGCGCGGGTGAGGGCGTGTGGCCGCGGCGGGCCCTGGGACTCTCGGCGAAGCTGTCGCTGGTCTTCTTCTCGATCACGCTGCTGGCGATCGCGGCGCTGTATCTCTACATCGCGCCGGGGCTGCAGACCCGGCTGGTCGACTCCAAGCTGTCGCAGCTGAGCGCGACCGCGGCGGCGCGCTCCTCGTATCTGAGCGCGACGGTCGGCAGCTCGATGCCGCTGGCGCAGGTGCGCCGGCGGGTGATGTCGATCTCCAACTCGACGAGCAACCGGGTGACGCTGCTGTCGGTCAACGAGGTCGGCGGCCAGGCGCAGCTGGCGACGCAGATGGACTCCGCGGCGGGCGGCGGCTCCCGGCCCACCGTCTCCACGGTGATCGCTCTGCGGGCGATCCACCGGCGGCGGATCGCGACCGGCACCGAGGGGGCGGGCGCGCGGATGCTCGCCGAGGCCGCCGACCCCGTGACCGCGGGCCGACAGGTGGTGGCGGTGATCGTCTACACCGCGCCGATCGCCGACGTGCTCAGCACGGTCTCGACGGTGCGCCGGGAGATCCTCATCGCCGGGGGGCTCGCGCTGCTGTTCGCGCTCGCGGCCGGGATGCTCGTCGCCCGCGCCCTCGCGCGGCGGGTCAAGCGCCTGGAGCGGGCCGCCCGGGAGCTCGCCGCCGGCCGCTTCGGCGAGCCGATCCCGGTCGACTCCCGCGACGAGCTCGGCCAGCTCGCGGCGGCGTTCAACGAGATGCAGGGACAGCTGCTCGCGCTCGAGCAGGCCCGCAAGCGCTTCATCGCCACCGCCTCCCACGAGCTGCGCACGCCGGTCTTCTCCCTCGGGGGCTTCGTCGAGCTGCTCGAGGACGACGACCTGGACCCCGACACCCGCCGCCGCTTCCTGGAGCAGATCCGCGACCAGGTGAAGCGTCTGGGCAAGCTCTCGGTCGACCTGCTGGACCTGTCGCGTCTGGAGGCGGGGTCGCTGGAGCTGCGCCCCGAGGAGGTCGACCTCGCCGAGCTCACCCGCGCGGTCTCCGGCGAGTTCGAGGCGACGCTCGCCCTGCGCGACGCCCACCTCGACGTCCAGCTGCCCGGCGGCCGGGCCGCTGTCGAGGCCTCCTGTGACCCGGTGCGCGTCGCCCAGATCGTGCGGATCCTGATCGACAACGCGCTCACCCACACGCCCGCGGGAACCCGGGTCACGGTCCACGTCGGCCGCGTCGACGGCCACGTCCAGGTCGCCGTGCGCGACGACGGCGAGGGCATCCCGCAGCCGGCGGCCGCCCGCATCTTCGAGCCGTTCTACACCTCCGACGACGCCCAGGGGTCGGGCCTCGGCCTCGCGATCGCCTCCGAGCTCGCCGGGCGGATGGAGGGTGAGCTGTCGGTCGACTCCCGGGCCGGTGAGACGACGTTCACGCTCGAGCTGCCGGCGTGATCGTCGGGGCGGTGTCGGTGGGAGATGCGCGATGCGTGATGGCGATGGCGATGGCGATTGTA
>CAZZWJ010000430.1:0-1943 GCA_964657875.1 uncultured Solirubrobacteraceae bacterium | reverse complement strand
GGCGTCGGCGGCGACGTCGCCGGCGAGCGCGTGCACGAGCCTCGCGGCGGTGAGGCGGATCCCGAGCTCGCGGTTGTCGTCGAGCGAGGTCGCGGAGAGATTCTGGGAGCTCACGAGTGCCGAGCGGTCGTCGACGACGATCAGCTTGGCGTGGATGTAGTAGCTCTGGCCGTGGTCGACGCGGACGTCGACGCCACAGCGGGTGAGCTGCGCGAACGCCGCGTCCCACTCCGAGTCGGCGGTCATCACGACCGTGACCGCGACCCTCCGTCGGGCCGCCGCGCACAGCGCCGAGATCGCGGGGGCGTAGGCCATCTCCTCGTCCTCGAGCGCGATCGAGCGCCGCGCGGACGTGATCATCGACACCACCGACGTGGCCGAGCCCGGCGACCACAGCAGGTCACCGGCGCCGGTGGACGGCGCCACCCGCCGCGCCGCCCAGTCGGCGTCGAAGGCGGCGAGGATCGCCGTGACGTCGGCGCGGTCTGCGTCGAGCACCGCATAGTCACGGGTCGACGCGTAGCGACCGTCGAAGTTCAGGCTCATGATCGCCGAGCGGTCTCCGTCGACGGTGAGCGTCTTCTGGTGGGTGAGCGCGAAGTAGGTGGGTGAGAAGTGGACGTGGACACCGCGCGCGGCGAGGTAGCGCTCGGCGGGGTCGTTGGTCGACTCCCGCTCGGTGTAGTAGCCGCCGTTGAGCAGCACCCGCACGTCGACGCCACGGTGCGCGGCGGCTGCGAGCGCCTGCAGGACCCGGGGGTCGGTGAGCTCGTACATGGTCAGCTCGATCGTGTGGCGGGCACCCGTGATCATCGCCACGAACGGCGTGACCCCCGCCCGTGGCTCGGCAAGCACGGTGAACGGGCCAGAGCTCACGGACGCGCCACCCACCGACCGAGCCGCCGCCCCTGCGGTCGCTCGCACCCTCACCAGCGCCACCGCCCGCCGGGGTGATCGCACTCCCAACCCGACCGCGAGCACCACGCCGACGGTGACGATCACCACGATGCCCGCCCGCCCCCTCCACATCGGCGCAAGCGTACCGGCGCCCGCCGCCGAGCTTGCTCACCAAGAATCTCATCGCCGGTTCATCGAGGCTGCGACAGTGCTCGCCAGTGACGTCACTGTCAGCCGGACATCCCCTCCGGGTGCTCATCCTCACCGCCGACGTCGGCGAGGGTCACGTGTCCGCGGGCCGAGCGTTACAGGAGAGCCTCGCTGCGCAGGCGGACACCACCTCGATCCTCGAGGACGGCCTGCGTCTGCTCGGTCCGACCGCCCAGGCGATCATCCGCGACGGCTATCGCGTGCAGCTGCGCAACGCCGCATGGACCTACAACCTGCTCTACCGCTCCTGGCGGCGCCTCGCCCCGGCGCGGTGGGCGATCGGCCGCCTCCTGTATCGGGCCGGCCACCGGCGCCTGCGCGCGCTCGTCGCCGAGCGGGAGCCCGACATCATCGTCACCACCCACCCGGCGCTCACCGTGGTGCTCGGCCGCATGCGCCGTCGTGGCGAGCTCGACGCGGTGCTCTGCGCGACGATCACCGACCTCGTCAACGACCCGACGTGGTGTCACCGGGGCATCGACCTGCACGTCGTGATGGACCCGGTCGCGATTCCGTGGGTCGAGCGTCACGCCGGGCGCGGCAGTGTCGTCGCCGTGCGCCCGCTCGTCGCGGCGCGATTTCTGGCCCCGCGCGATGTCGCGTCGGCCCGCCGCGCGCTGGGACTGCCGGTGACCGGCTCGGTGATCGTGGTCTCCGGCGGTGGGTGGGGCGTCGGACGGCTGGCCGACGGCGTGCAGGCGGCGCTTGCCGCGGGGGCGGATCGGGTGATCGCCCTCGCCGGGCGCGACGATGACGTGCGCGCGGGCCTGCAGGCGCAGTGGAGCGACGAGCCCCGCGTCGAGATCCTCGGGTTCACCGAGCAGATGCCCGAGCTG
>CAZZWJ010000429.1:0-1950 GCA_964657875.1 uncultured Solirubrobacteraceae bacterium | reverse complement strand
ATGAATGCGCCATGTCCGCGACGATCATCGACGGCCGGGCGATCGCCGCCTCGGTCCGGGCCGAGGTCCGTGACGAGGTCCGCGGGTGGGTCGACGGTGGTGGCCCGCAGCCGGGTCTGGCCACTGTGCTCGTCGGTGACGATCCCGCCTCGGCCGTGTACGTCGCCGGCAAGCAGAAGGCCTGCGCGGAGGTCGGCATCCGGGGTTTCTCCCACACGCTCCCCGCCGACGCCTCCCAGGCGCAGGTGCGCGATCTCCTCGACGCGCTCAATGCCGATCCGGCGGTGTCGGGGATCCTGCTGCAGCTGCCGACCCCCGCGCACATCGACGGCTCGCTGCTCACCACCATGATCCGCGCCGACAAGGACGTCGACGGTCTCACCCCGGTGTCCGCCGGGTGCCTGGCCAAGGGGCTGCCGGGTCTACGGCCGTGCACGCCCGCGGGCGTGATGGAGCTGCTGCGCCGCCACGACGTCGCGCTGGAGGGCGCCGAGGCGGTCGTCGTCGGACGCTCGGACCTCGTCGGCAAGCCGGTCGCGCAGCTGCTGCTCGCCGCCAACGCCACGGTGACCCTGTGCCATTCCCGCACCCGGGATCTCGCGGGGGCGTGCCGGCGCGCCGATGTGCTGATCGCGGCGGTCGGCCGTCCGGGGCTGATCACGGGCGACTGGATCAAGCCGGGGGCCGCGGTGATCGATGTCGGCATGAACCGCACCGACGCCGGACTCGTCGGCGACGTCGACTTTCAGGCGGCCGCCCAGAGCGCCGGGCTGATCACGCCCGTGCCCGGCGGGGTGGGGCCGATGACGATCGCGATGCTCCTGCGCAACACGTTGCAGGCGGCCCGCGCTCAGTCCCCCGGTTGACCCGAGGCCGCGCGGACCGGACCCGAGGCCGCCCGCGCCCGACCTGAGGCCCCCAGGGGTGGTGCGGCGACGGTCGCCGAAGAGTAGGGTTCTCCGAATTCGGGTCGGCGATCGACGGGTCGGGGCGAGGCAAGCCGCCGCGGCCTGATCATGGTGGGGTCTGTGCGGGGGGGAGCGGTGATGGACCAAGGGGGCAATGGGACCGAGGTTGCGCGAGCGCGGGCCTCGCTCGTGGACGGCGCCGAGCGTGCGGTCCGGGGCTGGCTTGAGCCAGGGCGCTTTCGCGAGGGCGACCGGCTCCCGACCGAGGAGAAGCTCGCCGAGATGCTCGGCATCTCCCGCGGCACCCTGCGCACCGCGCTGCGCCGCCTGGAGTCCAGCGGCGAGATCGTCCGCCGTCAGGGCAGCGGGACGTTCGTCGGGCGCGTCACCGCGCCGTTCGGCTCCGCGCCGCCGCGCCTGCGCGCCGACTACTACCGCATCCAGGCCACCGGCGGGAAGCTGACGCTCACCGCGATGTCGATCGAGACGGGGCCGGTCGGCGCCGTCGCGGGGAGCGGGCTGGGGGTCGATCCCGAGCGGCCGGCGTTGGGGATCCACCGCTGCCTGTCGGCCGGCGAGACCCCGGTCGCGGTCACCCACGACATCTTTCACCCGGAGCTCGAGCTGCCCCCGGTGGCGGCGCTGCGCTCCGAGCTGCGGGGCGGCCGGTCCGTCCACGAGGTGATCGACACGCTGACCGACATCACCTTCTCACGGCGGCGCACCGAGATCCGCTCCCTGCTGCTGGGGCCCGATGACGCGCTCGGGCGCCAGCTCCGGCTCAACGGGGCGGCCGCCTGCCTGGAGCTGGTGGAGCTGACGTTCTCCGACGGACGGCCGATCTTCTATTCGCGTGACATCCTGGCGCCCGGCCAGGTGGACATCGAGGTCGAGCAGACGGCCGACGCGCCGCCGCCGCAGCCGATCGTCGAGCGCCGCGTCGGCTAGGCCGGTCGGCGGTCCGGGGGGCCGCGGCCGCCCGCTATGTCGGCGGCGGCCCCGCGCGGGCCTCGAGGACCGCGTCACCGGCACGATCGGTGAT
>CAZZWJ010000428.1:0-1952 GCA_964657875.1 uncultured Solirubrobacteraceae bacterium | reverse complement strand
CGGTCGCTCAGTCCGAGGTCCACGACGCTCCCCCGGCCGTGACCCGGGCCGCGGCGCGGGACTCGACAGTCGCGGCCACGAACGCCTCGATCAGCCGGCTCGCCGGATCGGCCTCGGGATGCCATTGCACGGCGAGCACGAAGCGCGCCCCGGGCAGCTCGACCGCCTCGACGAGGTCATCGAGATCGGAGCGGCCGCTCACCGTCAACCCGTCTCCGACGCGGTCGATCGCCTGGTGATGGTGGGAGCGGGTGCTGTGGCGCAGCTCGCCGGTGGCGCGGGCGGCGAGTGAGTCGGGGAGCAGCATGACGTCGTGCGCGGCTCCCTCGAAGCTGCCGGGCACGCGGCGGTGCTCACCGTGACCGAGCAGCTCGGGCAGATGCTGGTGCAGGGTGCCGCCGAAGGCGACGTTGAGGACCTGGATCCCGCGACAGATGCCCAGCAGCGGAAGATCCCGGGCGACGGCCCGGCGGGCGAGCGCCAGCTCGAAGTCGTCGCGGTCGCGCTGGCAGCCGTTGGTCTCGGGGTGCGCCGGCGCGCCGTAGACGGCCGGGTCGAGGTCGGCGCCGCCGGCGAGGATGAGGCCGTCGAAGCGGTCCAGCAGCGCGTCGGGATCGTCGGTGATCGCCGGGTCGGGGGTGGCGAGCAGGGTCAGCGCGCCGGCGGCCTGCACGGCGTCGATGTAGTTGACGGGCATCACGGCCGACGGCTGATTCCAGAAGCCGTACTCGGCGACGGTGATCGGCGTGAGGATGCCGATCACGGGGCGCGACGCGCTCATCCCGCGCAGGCTAGTGGCTGGCACGTCGCGATGAAACGGCGCGAGGCGCGCATCGCGTCAGGCCCGCGCCGCACGCAGTCGCGCCCGCTGCACCTTGCCGCTCGTGGTCTTGGGCAGCGCGTCGGCGAACTCGACGATCCGCGGGTACTTGTAGGGGGCGGTGCGGGCCTTGACGTGATCCTGCAGCTCCCTTGCGAGGCCGTCCCCCGGCGCGAAGCCGTCACCGAGCACGACGATCGCGCAGACGACGGCTCCCCGCTCGGGGTCGGGCGCGGCGATGACCGCCGCCTCGGCGACCGCCGGGTGGGCCACGAGCGCGGACTCGACCTCGAAGGGCCCGATCCGGTATCCGGAGGAGATGATCACGTCGTCGGTACGCGACTGAAAGTAGAGGTAGCCGTCGGCGTCGCGGTGCACGCGGTCCCCGGTCCGCCACGGCTCGCGCTCGGGCGCCGGAGAGCCGTCGAGATAGCCGACGAAGAAAGTCGGGTCGCTCATCGGGTCGGTGAGCACGAGCTCGCCGTCGACGACGTCGAGCGCGATGCCCGCCAGCGGCCGGCCCATCGAGCCGGGCCGGACCTCGCCGCCGGCCGGGACGCCCGTGAGCTGGCCGGTCTCCGTCTGGCCGTAGCCGTCGCGGATCTCCAGGCCCAGGCCGTCGGCGAACACGGCGAGCACCTCGGGGTTGAGCGCCTCGCCGGCGGCGACGAGCCCGCGCAGCCCCGGCACTGGCGACAGCTGTGCGCGCTTGGCGATCACGCGGTATTCGGTCGGCGCCATGCACAGCACGTCGACGCGCTCGGAGGCGAGGATCGCCAGACGCTCCGCGGGATCGAAGCGGGCGTCGTGCAGCAGCGCGGCGGCGCCGCACAGCCACGGGGCGATGAACACGTTGCGCGCGGACTTCGACCAGCCGCTGGCCGCCGTGCACCAGACGAGGTCCCCGGGCCGGGCGTCGAGCCACTCCCGCGCCTGCAGCCGCTGGCCGGGCAGGTAACGCTGGCCGTGGACGATGCCGGTGGCCTCGCCGGTCGTGCCGCTCGTGAACGTGATCAGGCACGGATCGCCCGCCGCCAGCTCCACCGGGTCGGCGGGCGGCGCGGTGAAGAGCGCCGGATCGGGGATCAGCATCACGGGGCAGTCGACGCCGGCGTCCGAGAGCTCGTCGGCG
>CAZZWJ010000427.1:0-1957 GCA_964657875.1 uncultured Solirubrobacteraceae bacterium | reverse complement strand
CCGCCGTTTCGGATCGAGATCCCCTTCAGTGCCCTGCACTGGGAGGCGTTTCGAGTCGCCACGCACATCTCGATCGCGCGCGGGTGGGAACGCCAGCTCGACGAGCGCGACAACCCGATCTTCTACCGCCGCGGCGCACTCACCCCCGCCCGCTACGCGGCGTGGCTGCGCGACAACGCCGTGCGCTTCGTCGCCCTGCCCGACGCCCCGCTGGACAGCTCCGCACGCGCCGAGGCGGCACTCATCCGCCGGGGACTTCCCTACCTGTCGGCGCCCGTGCGCACCGGGGCGTGGCGGATCTACGCCGTCTCAGACCCGACGCCGATCGCCCAGGGACCGGCGACGCTCACCGGGCTGGGGTCCGACTGGTTCTCGCTGCACATCCGCCACCCGGGGGTCGCGCTCGTCCACCTGCACTGGTCGCCGTACTGGTCGATCGTCCGTGGCTCGGGATGCGTGGCCCCCGATGGACGGTTTCTCCGGGTGATCGCCGGGAGCTCTGAATCGGTGCGGGTGGCGACCCGGTTCGCCCTCACCCGCATCGACGCCCGGACACCGCGCTGCACCGCCGCCCCAGGATGAGAGGCATGTGAAAGTCATGTCAAGCGATCGATAGATTGCGTCGCCATGCCCGCGCCGCGTCGACTGCGAGAGCCGAGGTTGCCCAAGGGCGGGCCAGACGCCGCACGCCAGGTGCTGCTCTTCATCGGCGCCTACATCATCTACCAGCTCGTCCGCGGCCTGGTCAACCGAGACGGCGGGCCCGCGGTCGCCTCCTGGAACGCGACCCGGATCATCGACCTGGAGCGCCGGCTGCATCTCTTCATCGAGCCCGCCGTCCAACACTGGGCGCTGCACTTCCACTGGCTGATCACCATCGCCGCGTGGTTCTATCTCAACGGCAACTACGCGATCACCGGCGGCGCGCTGCTGTGGATCTACCTGCGCCGCAACGATTCCTTCTACTTCGTGCGCAACATGTTCCTGATCGCGATGGCGATCGCGCTCATCGGCTACGCGATCTACCCGACCGCCCCACCGCGCCTGATGCCCCAGTGGGGCTTCACCGACGTCGTCCGGCAGATCACGGGGGTCAACGCCGAGCACAGCTCTGCGTCCATCTTCGTCAACCTCTACGCCGCGGTCCCCTCGATGCACGTCTGCTTCGCGGTCATGACCGGGGGCTCGATGCACCGCTTCGCCAAGCTGCGGACGGCCCGCCTGCTGTGGCTGCTCTACGCCCCGGTCGTCGCGTTCGTCGTGGTCGCCACCGGCAACCATTACCTCACCGATGTCCTGCTCGGCGGAGTCACCGCGGGACTGTCGGCGCTGCTGGCACGGGAGCTGCTCGCGCGCGCCCGACCCCGGGCGTGGGCGTTCCGCCCCGCCCGTGACCTCGCCGCCTAGGCGCGCGCGGGGTGGACGGACCACCGAACCGGCGCCTGAGCAAACCACTACGCTGTGCTCGCTGATGGCCGAGCCGACCCCCCGCGTTCGCGCGCCGACAGCGCACCGTGCCCGTGAGCGGGCCCGGCGCGGCGATGGACCGACGACGCAGACGCTCATGCAGCAGCGGCTGATCGACTCGCGCCTGACCCCCAACGCGATCTCCCTCACCGGCTTTGCGCTCAACCTCGCAGCGGCCGCGCTGCTGTTCGACCGCCTCTTCTTCCTCGCCGGCCTCGCCTTCATCGTCGGCTCGATCATGGACACGCTCGACGGGCGCTACTCGCGGATGTCCGGCAAGGGCACCCCGTTCGGCGCGTTCCTGGACTCGACCCTGGACCGTCTGGAGGAGGGTGTCGTGCTCGCCGCCGCCGGTGCCTACTTCGCGTGGCGAGGCGATCAGCTCGCGGTCGTCGCGGTCGTAATCGCGGTGCTCGCGTCGCTCATGAGCTTCGCGGCGGTCATAGCGGCGGCCGGCGTCGACTTGGATCGTGCGCTATTCCCGCTGCTG
>CAZZWJ010000426.1:1735-1962 GCA_964657875.1 uncultured Solirubrobacteraceae bacterium | reverse complement strand
CTTGACGGCGTCCGCCGCGGCCGACGCGGTCGCCGAGAGCCCCGTCTTGGCCGCGTCCGCGGTCTTGGCGGCACCGTCGGAGGCGCTGTTGGCGGTGCGCGTCGCGCCGCTCTTGGCCTGGGTCGCGGTCTTCGCGGTCGACTTGCGGGCGGTCGTGACGGTCGCCTTGGCCGCGGGCGACGCGCTCTTGGCCGCGGGCTTGCGAGCGGCGGGCTTCTTGGCGGCAG
>CAZZWJ010000426.1:0-1725 GCA_964657875.1 uncultured Solirubrobacteraceae bacterium | reverse complement strand
CGGACTCAGGCACACCGCGATCCTCGCGCTGCTGCGCGCCGGGGCGCTCCCCGAGGCGCAGGCCACCGAGGCGGCGGACGGAGTCGCCGATTTGGTCGTGGACGACGACGCACGCTTCGCGGGGGGCATGTGGGCTCCTGTGGCTGCTTTCACTCGAGTCTGGGTGCCCGGCGAGGCTACTCGTTACGCCGGGGGAATGTGCAGTGTTCACGGGATGTGGGCGCGATCTGCGGACCGCTCACCGGAGGGCCGCCTCCCCGACGAGCAGCTCGAGCAGCGCCTTCTGCGCGTGGCGGCGGTTCTCCGCCTGATCCCAGATCCGCTGCCGGGGGCCGTACAGCACCTCGGCGGTGATCTCGTCGCCGGGGTGCGCGGGCAGGCAGTGCAGCGCGATCGCATGGTCGGCGGCGAGGTCGAGCAGGGTGTCGTCGATCCGGTAGGGAGCGAGCGCCCGGCGGCGCTCCTGAAGGGACTCCGGAGGGTCGCTCATCGACACCCACACATCGGTGTAGAGCGCATCGGCCCCGGCGGCCGCCAGCGCCGGATCGTCGGTGAGCATCACGCCGTCGATCGCCTCCAGCTGAAAGCCGTCGGGGGCGGCGATCCGGACCTCGACGCCGACCCTCCGTCCCAGCAGCGCGAGTGAGCGGGCGACGTTGTTGCCGTCGCCGACGTAGGCGAGGACGAGCCCGTCGAGGCGACCGAACGTCTCGCGCAGGGTGAGCAGGTCCGTGATCGCCTGACACGGGTGGTGCAACGCGGTGAGCAGATTGATCACCGGCACCGAGGCGTGCCGGGCGAGCGCCTGCACGAGCTCGTCGGACGGCGTCCGGATCCCGATCGCCGACGCGTGGCGCGACAGGACGTAGGCGGTGTCGCGGATCGATTCCCCGCGGCTGATCTGCATCTCGTCAGGTCGCAGGATCATCGGATGGCCGCCGAGCTCGACGGTGCCCGCCTCAAACGAGGTCCGCGTCCGGGTCGACGGCGCCTGGAAGACGAGCGCGACCGTGCGCCGGTGCAGCGCGTCGGAACTCAGCGGCGCGGCCTTGAGCTCCGCGGCACGATCGAGCAGGCCGACCAGCTCATCGGCGCTCAACTCCTCGCCGGTGAGGAAGTGTCGCAACACCCGGCGCAGTCTACGTTCCCGGGCCGTGGAAATGCTGTCGATGCCAGGGCGGCGCGGGCGATGAGGGCGACCGCACCGGTGTGATCTCCAACGGGCGGCCCGTATCATCCGGGGCGTACGCTTCGCCGTCGAGCCTCGAGGAGGAACCGCATGTCGCGACTGATCCGTCTGGACCGGACCGGGCACACCGAACTCGCCCAGTGGAGCGGTGATGACGCGGCGTTCGCCACCGCCCGGGACGCGCTGTCGGCCGAGCTCGCCGCCGGCTACTTCGCGGTCGCCACCGGACCCGACGGGTCCGCCGAGCAGATCCGGGAGCTTCCGCTCGACGCCGAGCTCGTCGTCCTGCGCCGCCCGATCGCCGGCGGCTGATGTCCGAGGCGGCGCCGGCGACCGCCGGCGAGCTGCCCGAGCTCGGGGATGTCGCGTGGCGGACCCCCGTCGACGAGACCGCCCTGGCCCGGATCGACCGGCGCTGGACGCGGTGGACGGTCGGACAGGAGCTGCCGTTTCTGCTTGCCGCCGTCGGCCTGCCGCTGCTGTCCCCGGTGCTCGCGGTGGTGTCGCTGGGCGCGCTCGCGTTCGCCTGGTTCATT
>CAZZWJ010000425.1:0-1968 GCA_964657875.1 uncultured Solirubrobacteraceae bacterium | reverse complement strand
ACCTGTTCGCGTTCTGTGACGAGGGTCTGTGCCGGACGGTCGCCCTGCTGCGGGTGCCGGTGATCGCCTCCGTCGGGCACCACACCGACCGCACGCTGCTCGACGACGTCGCCGCGGTGTGCTGCTCGACCCCGACCCATGCCGCCGAGGCGGCGGTGAGCGTCGATCTCGCCGCCGCCCGCGCGGGACTGCAGCGTGACGCCCGCCGGCTGCGCGATCACGGCCACCGGGCGGTCCACGGCCGGGCCCGGGTGCTCGCCGGCCTCGCCCGCGTCGGCGGTGTCGTCGTGGCCCGCCAGCGACTGCGTCTGCACGGACTCGCGCGGGAGCTTGAGGCCGCCGGTCGTCGCGCCGGATTCGCACGCCGGACCCGACTCACCGCGTCGACGACCGCGCTCGCCCGCGGGGCCCGGCGGGGAGCGGGTGCCGACGCCGCCGCGCGCCGACGTGACCTCGGGCGCCTGGAGATGGCGCTCGGCGCCCATGACCCCGGCCGTACGCTCGCCCGCGGCTACGCCCTGGTCACCGACCGTGAGCGGCGCCCGCTGGGCAGTGCCGCCGATGCCCAGGCGGCCGGCGCCGTCGTCCTGCGCTTCGCCGACGGCTCGCTGCCGGCCACGATCTCCCTGCCGGACCCACCCCCACCCACTGAGCGCAAGGACACGATCTGATGAGCACCTCCACCGAGCCCAGCTACGAGACCGCGGTCGCTCGCGTCGAGGAGATCGTCCGCCGCCTGGACTCCGGCGAGGCCGGGCTGCGCGAGACGCTCGCGCTCGTCGGCGAGGGCCGAGGCCTGGTCGAGTACTGCGCCGGCGAGCTGGACGCGGTGAGCCACGGCCTGCAGGAGCTGGGCCTCGACGAGCTGATCGCGCGGCTTGAGCGCGCGCCGGCATGAGCACCTTCGACGCGCTCGCCGGACTGACGCTCACCGTCGAGGGGTGTGAGCTCGAGGGGCTCAGCGCGGAGGTCTCCAGCGGCTTTGAGCGCCTCAGCACGGTCGTCCACCTGCGGGGCGGCGGCCATGAGGGCATCGGCGAGGACGTCGTCTACTCCGCCGATGACCAGCGCGCCTTCCAGGCGGCCGGCGGGCGCGGGGAGCTGCCCGACCTGTCGGGGGAGTGGACGCTCGGCGCGCTGTGTGACCACGTCGACGCCCTGGACCTGTTCTCCGGCGCCGAGCCCGAGCACGGCGACGTCTCGCGGGCCTACCGGCGCTGGACCTTCCACAGCGCGGCGCTGGACCTCGCGCTGCGCCAGGCGGGGCGCCCGCTGCACGACGTGCTGCAGCGCACGCCGGCGCCGCTGCGGTTCGTGGTCTCGCTGCGACTCGGCGAGCCGGCGAGCCTCGACCCGCTGCGCGCGCGCCTGGACGTCTACCCGCAGCTGCGCTTCAAGCTCGACGCAACGAGCGCGTGGACGCCCGAGCTCATCGAGGCGCTCGTCGCGACGGGCGCGGTGGAGTGCGTCGACTTCAAGGCCCACTACGCGAACACCCCAGTCGACGTCGCCCCCGACGCGGCGCTCTATCGCCGGGTGGTGGCGGCGTTTCCCGACGCGTGGCTGGAGGATCCCGACCTGTTGACGGCGGGGACGGCGACCGCGCTCGTCGACGCCCACGACCGCATCACCTGGGACGCGCCGATCCACTCGATCGCCGACATCGAGGCGCTCGCCTTCGCGCCGCGGATGGTGAACGTCAAGCCCTCCCGGGTGGGCGGCCTGCGCAACCTGTGCGCGACCTATGACTACTGCGCCGAGCACGGCATCGGCGCCTACGGCGGTGGTCAGTTCGAGCTCGGGCCCGGTCGCGGCCAGGCGCAGTACCTGGCCAGCCTGTTTCACCCCGACACCCCGAACGACCTCGCGCCCGTCGGCTACAACGAGGCCTCCCCGGTGGCGGGCCTGCCCAGCTCACCGCTCACCCCCGCACCGCTCAGTCCCGAGGTGGATCATCTTTCTCCTGGT
>CAZZWJ010000424.1:0-1975 GCA_964657875.1 uncultured Solirubrobacteraceae bacterium | reverse complement strand
GCACGGGCGCTCACCTTCCCATGACCCGCCGCCGATCGCAACTCGTCCTCAGCTCCAAGTTCAACAGGAACGCACCGCCGGTCTTTCCCGCGCGCGGCGCCGCATCGATCCAGCGCGCCACCCCGGATCGCCCCCGTCGGTCACAAGTTCACCCATACCGTCACTCGAGGTTGTCGGTGATCTCGTTGGCCCGTGACCACTGCTCGGGCGCGACGACGAGGTAGATGTCGCCCCGGCCGAAGCGGTCGAGGGGATGGTCGGCGACACAGCAGGCGTCGACGCCCATGGATCGCAGATGATCCCGCCACGCGACGGCGGTCGCCTGGTCCTCGAAGGTGCTCACCGACTCCCAGCCCTCGACCCGGGGGTCGTCGATGAGGACCGCGGCCTCCTTCACGGCCCGGTCTCTGCGCCAGCGGGGGAGCGGCATCCCGCAGAGCCTACGCCGCGATCGAGCGGGGACCCGGCTGGCGCGCGGTGCGACACTACGTCGAAAAGGGAGATGCGATGCCAGGTCTGGCCGGTCGATTCAGCACGTTGATGAAGGCGAAGGTCTCCTCGGCGCTCGACCGCGCCGAGGATCCTGCCGAGACGCTCGACTACAGCTATGAGAAGCAGCTCGAGTTGCTCCAGCAGGCCAAGAGCGGCATCGTCGATGTCGTCACGTCGAAGAAGCGCCTGCAACAGCAGGAGGACGCGCTCCGCGCGCAGGTGGTCAAGCTCGACGGCCAGGCCCGCCAGGCCCTGGCGGCGGGCAACGAGGACCTGTCCCGCGCGGCGCTCACGCGCAAGCAGGCGATCCAGGATGAGCTCAACTCCCTCGACCAGCAGGTCGTCGACCTCGAGCATCAGCAGCAGCAGCTGATCGACTCCGAGGCCAAGCTGCGGACGAAGGTCGACGCGTTCCGGACGCAGAAGGAGGTCGTCAAGGCGCAGTACTCGGCGGCCGACGCCCAGGTGCAGATCTCCGCGGCCGCGACGGGCGTCGGCGAGCAGATGGCCGACGTCGGGTTGGCGGTCCAGCGGGCGATGGACAAGACCGAGACCATGAAGGCCCGCGCCGATGCCGTCGGTGAGCTCGAGCAGGCCGGCACGTTTGACGATCCCACCGCGCTGGGCGCCGGCGGGGACGATCTGGACCACCAGCTCGCGCAGTTGACGAGCTCGAGTGAGGTCGACTCGGAGCTCGCCAAGCTCAAAGCCGAGCTCAACGCGGGCGCGGCGCCCGCCCAGCTGCCCAGCGGCAGCGCCGGCGAGCCGGAGCCGGAGCCGGAGCCGAAGCCAGGGGCCTGAACCTCCGCATCAGCCTCCGAAATGCGCCGCCGCGAGCGTGAAATTCTCAAAGACGACGTCGTGCTCGGCGTCGATGGCGCTCGCGAATGCGGTCACCTCACGCTGGAGGATCTGCTCGATCACGGCCTCGAACTCCAGGCGGGTCGCGGCCTGAAAGCTCGCGCGGGTGTCGGTGACGCGATGGCTGTCACCCATCTCGACGAGGCGACGTTCTGCGGGCAGCAGCGCGTCGTGCAGCACGCAGACCACCATGTCGGGCCCGGCGTAGAAGGAGCGGGCCCGCGTCGGCCCGCGACCGAACTGCTCCTTGTGGAGGCGGACCAGCGCAGTCGAGACTTCCTCGAGAACGGACCGCCGGTGTTCGTCGACGCCTGCTGGCATCAGGGACCGGCCTTCGACTCCCTCGTCTGTGTCCGTGACCGCGGGCGGGGAGGAAGGAAACGAGCCCTATCGATCGATCAGCGAACCTTCGACAAGCCTACTCCGCGCCATCGTCCGCCACGAGCATCGACCGGTTCAGGGTGCCGTCGCCGTCCTGAACGCGCAGTGGCTCCATGACGAAGCTCTCGATCGCCAGGTCGGGGTCGACGTGGTTGGCACTCATGAACGCGATCACCTTGCGGCCGGTGAGCTGCTCGACGCCGGCGACCAGCTCACCTCGCATCGTCTGCTGAAACGCCTG
>CAZZWJ010000423.1:0-2004 GCA_964657875.1 uncultured Solirubrobacteraceae bacterium | reverse complement strand
AGTTCCTGGGGACGGTGCGCGCACGGCTGCAGGACCCCGCGGACTGAAATTCCCGCGGCGGCGAGGTGATCTGAAAGGATCGCGCTCATGCGTTCACACCGGTTTCACCTCCGCCGCCCCACCGTCGCCCCGATGGCCGTCCTCGCGGCCGTCGTGATCGCCATATGGGCGATGTTCGGCGCCACCTCGATCGCCGGGGCCGCACCCCGATTCATCGCGCGGGGCAGCGCCGAGCAGGCCTACGCGACCGGCCTCGCGGCCCATGCGCGCGTCAGGCTGCTGAACGCCGCCGGGCGCACGGTTCAGACCGCCCGCGCCGACGCGCAGGGCGGGGTCCTGTTCCGCGACGTCACCCCGGCCGCGGGCTATGAGATCGTCGCCGGCACCCTGCGCTCCGGCCGGCTGCGCGTGCACACCGACCGCTCCGCGCCGCCGTCGACCTCCATCTATGACCAGACGCTCCACTCGGGCTACGGCTATCTGACCACGCGCGACGGCACCCAGCTCGCGATCGACGTCCACCTGCCCAAGGCGACGAGCGCCACGTCGCTGCTCGGTGGCTCGGGACTTCCGGAGAACGCTTCGATCGTCAACCCCACCAAGCCCTATCCGACGCTCGTGGAGTACGCCGGCTACGGCTACGCCAATCCGGCGGGCCCGGTGAACGGGATCGCGCAGCTGGCCAACCTGCTCGGCTTCGCCGTCGTCGACGTGAGCATGCGCGGCACCGGCTGCTCGGGGGGCGCCTATGACTACTTCGAGCCCAACCAGAGCCTCGACGGCTACGACGCGATCGAGACGATCGCCCACCAGCCCTGGGTGCTCGACCACAAGGTCGGGATGCTCGGGATCTCCTACGGCGGCATCAGCCAGCTGTTCACCGCCGCCACCGACCCGCCGGCGCTGGAGGCGATCGCGCCGCTGTCGCCGATCGACTCGACGATCACCACGCTCTACCCCGGTGGCGACCTCAACACCGGCTTCGCCTACTCGTGGGCGGTGCAACGCGTCGACGACGCCAAGCCGTTCTCGACGACCCAGGATCAGGCGTATGCGCTGAAGCGCATCCGGGGCGGCGATGCGACGTGCCGGGCCAACCAGGCGCTGCACGGCGAGGCCTACAACCTGGTCAAGAAGATCCACAGCAACCGCTACTACGTCCCCAAGGTCGCCGATCCGCTGGATCCGATCACGTTCGTGCACAAGATCCACGCGGCGACGTTCATGGCCTGCCAGCTCACCGACGAGCAGGTCGGCGCCCACTGCCCCGACCTCGCCGAGCACTTCACCGGCACCCGCCACAAGTGGTTCACGTTCGTGAACGGCACCCACATCGACTCCCTCGATCCCGAGACGCTCACGCGGATGATCGACTTCTATGAGCTCTACGTCGCCCATCGACGGCCCGTGCTCAGCGTCGACCTCGGGGCGGGCAAGTCGGCGCAGCTCGGCTTCGCGTCGGAGCTCGGCGTCATCGGACCGCCGCTGCTCAAGCTCACCATGGGCATCGACAACGCCCAGCTCAACAACCTCCCGGCCGACCCCGTCGAGTCCGCCCCGACCTACGCGAGCGCCCTGGCGGCGTTCAACCGCACGCCGCGGGTCACGGTCGGCTTCGACAACGGGGCCGCCACCGGCAACGCCCCGGGCATCCCGCTGCCGGCCTTCACCGCGACCGCACCACGCTTCCCGTTCCCGGGGACGGTGGCGCGCTCGTGGTCCTTCGCCCCCGGGGGCGTTCTCTCCCCGTCGCGGGGCGCTGCCGGCACCGACTCGTTCACCTACAGCGCCCGTGAGGGCACGGTCACCGACTACCACGGCAACACCGGCGCCGGGGGCCTGTGGAACACCCTGCCCAGCTACCACTGGGCGTCGCCGACCGCCGGTGAGGCGGTCGCGTTCGCCACCGCGCCGCTGGCGGCGAACACGGTCGTCGTCGGCGCCGGCACCGCCAGTCTGTGGGTGAAGTCGAGCAAGCCCGCGGTCGACCTGCAGGCGACGATC
>CAZZWJ010000422.1:0-2017 GCA_964657875.1 uncultured Solirubrobacteraceae bacterium | reverse complement strand
CTGTATCCCGGGCACCCGCTGGCCTCGATCAACGGACCGTTCAACGCGGTCACCGTCGAGTCGGCGGCGATCACCGAGATCACGATGTCGGGGCCGGGTGCCGGTGGGCCCCAGACGGCCAGCGCCGTCCTCGGCGACATGATCAGCGCAATGATCCCGCCGGCCTCGGTGCCCCCGGCCGCCGCCTCGCTGCGGGTCGTCTCAGACGTCACCTCCTCGTTCTACCTGTCGCTGGAGGTCGCCGACGAGCCGGGCGTGCTGGCCGCGGTGGCGAGGCTCCTCGGTGACCACGGCGTGTCGGTGAAGTCGGTCCTGCAGAAGGGGCTCAGAGACCAGGCGCGCCTGGTGATGGTCGTGCACCCGGTGCCCGAGGACCGTTTCTACGCCGCTCTGGAGGCGGTCGGTGGCCTGGATTCGGTGCGGGCTCGGCCGCGGGCGATCCGGGTCGTCGAGGAGGAATTCATCTAGCTCTGTCATTCTCGGGCGCGTGACCACCGGACTGATCGAGCGCTATCGCCCCCGGCTGCCGTTCGACGACGGTGACCCGGTGGTCTCGTTGAGTGAGGGATCGACGCCGCTCGTGCACGCCCCCCGGCTGTCGGAGCGGGTGGGCGCCGAGGTGTGGCTGAAGCTCGAGGGGCAGAACCCGACCGGCTCCTTCAAGGACCGGGGGATGACCTGCGCGGTGTCGGCCGCCGTGCGTGAGGGCGCCCGGGCCGTGATCTGCGCCTCCACCGGCAACACCGCCGCCAGCGCCGCCGCCTACGCCGCCCGGGCCGGCCTGCGCTGCGCGGTGATCGTCCCGGAGGGCAAGATCGCGACCGGCAAGCTCGCCCAGGCGCTCTCCTACGGCGCGAACGTCGTCGCGCTGCGCGGCAACTTCGACCGCGCGCTGGAGCTCGTGCGCCAGCTCGCCGACGCGCACCCGGTGGCGCTCGTCAACTCGGTCAACGATTTCCGGATCGAGGGTCAGAAGACGGCCGCGTTCGAGATCGCCGAGGACCTCGACGGCGACCTCGACGCGCTCTGCATCCCGGTCGGCAACGCCGGGAACATCACCGCCTACTGGCGGGGGTTCCGGGAGCTCGGGATGTCGCCGGCGATGCACGGCTTTCAGGCCGCGGGCGCCGCGCCGCTGGTCGACGGCGCACCCGTCGCCCACCCCGAGACCGTCGCGAGCGCGATCCGGATCGGCAACCCGGCCCGCTGGGAGGACGCGATGGCCGCGGTCACCGGATCGGGGGGCGCGATCAACAAGGTCACCGACGCCCAGATCCTCGACGCCTACCGGCTCGTCGCCCGCACCGAGGGGGTCTTCTGCGAGCCGGCGTCGGCGGCGTCGATCGCCGGCCTCATCGCCCACGGCGCCGGCGGCGCGCGGCGCATCGCCTGCGTGCTGACCGGCAACGGTCTCAAGGACCCCGCGACCGCGCTGGATCAGGCGGGACCGGTCCTCCCCAGCGAGGACGACTTCGGCGCGCTGGAACGGGCGATCCTCACCCCCGCGGAGCGATGACCCTCGGCCGGCGTCGGGTCGTCCGGGTGCCGGCCTCGACGGCGAACCTCGGCCCCGGCTTCGACGTGATGGCCGCCGCGCTGTCGCTCGCGCTCGAGGTCGAGGTCGTGGAGACCGGCTCCTTCGCGGTGCACACCGAGCTCGACGTCCCCGATGACCGCTCAAACCTCGTCGTGCGGGCGTTTGAGGCGTTGCATCCCGCGGATGACTTCCAGTTCCGCATCACCTCCCAGATCCCGCTCACCGGTGGCCTCGGATCCAGCGCCGCGGCGATCGTCGCCGGCCTCGTCGCCGCCGATCACGTCTTCGAGCTCGACGCCGACCTGATGGCGGAGGCGACCGCCCTGGAGGGTCATCCCGACAACGTCGCCGCCGCGCTGTACGGGGGGTTCGTGATCTGTCAGGCGGGTGGGGGCGGCTCAGGCGGCGCGGGGGCCGTACGCGTACACCACATCCCCACGCCGACCGGGTTGGAGGCGCTGCTCGTCGTGCCCGACGAGC
>CAZZWJ010000421.1:0-2032 GCA_964657875.1 uncultured Solirubrobacteraceae bacterium | reverse complement strand
GCCTCGCTGCTGCACAACGCCGAGATCCTGCTCGGCTGCCTCGACGCCGCGGAGGCTCGATCGGTCGCCGAGGTCGGCGCGTTCATGGGCGAGCTCACGCGGCTGCTGATGCTGTGGTCCGACACGGTCAAGGGCAACGTGGTCGCCATCGATCCACTGCCCCACCGCGACCTCGAGCAGCTCGAGCGCGAGCGCGACGACCTGCAGCTGATCCGGGAGACGAGCATCGAGGCGCTCGCCCATATCCCACTCACCGACGCGATCATCCTCGACGGCGACCACAACTACTACACGTTGTCGGAGGAGCTGCGGATCATCTCCGAGCGCGCCGCCGGGGACGGCCGGGAGATCCCGCTGCTAATGCTGCACGACGTCGGCTGGCCGCACGCGCGCCGGGACGACTACTACACCCCGGAGGAGATCCCCGCCGAGCACCGCCAGCCGATGGCGCCGGGACGGTCGGTGTACCCCGACGAGCCGGGGACCCAGGACACCGGGCTGCCCTACCGGTTCCCGGCGGCGTCTGAGGGGGGGCCGCGCAACGGCGTGCTCACCGCCGCCGAGGACTTCGCCGCCGCCCACGCCGACCTGCACCTCGCGGTCGTGCCCGCGTTCTTCGGATTCGGCGTGATCTGGGACACGACCGGTCCTCACCACGCGGCGCTCAGCGCGGTCGTCGGCGCGTGGGACCGCAACCCGCAACTCGAGCGGCTGGAGCGCAACCGCGTGCTGCATCTCGCCTCCTCACAGCGACAGCTGCGCCGTGCCCAGGACGCCAACGAGCGGATCCAGCGACGCGATCAGCTGCTGGACCGGATGCTGCACTCCCGCGTGTTCGCAGCGGCCGAGATGTTCCTGCGCCTGCGCCACTCCGACCCCGTGTTCTCACGACAGAAGATCCGTGAGGTCATGGATGACGTCGAGCGCCCCGTCGCCTAGCCGTCTGAGGTCCGCCACCGACGCGCTGGACCTCGACCGCGCCGCGCGGCCGCTGCTCGGGGTCGTCGTCATCGCCTCGGCCCTGTCCGTCTACCACCTGACGCGCGGGAGCTCCTACTTCGCCGACGACTGGGCGTGGATCACCGGGCGGCGCGGCGGGGGCGCGCATGCGTTGATCGCCCCCTACAACGGTCACCTGTCGCTCGTCCCGATCGCGATCTACCGCTTGATGTTCACGCTCGTCGGGATTTCGAGCTTCACGCCCTACCGGATCCTCCTGATCGTCATCGGCGCCCTCGTCGGGCTGGTGTTCTTTGAGTACGCGCGCCATCGGGTGGGCGCCTTCGGGGCGTTGCTCGTGGCCGGGCTGCTGCTGTTCGTCGGGTCCGGTTGGAACGACCTCCTGCAGCCGTTTCAGATCGCATGGCTGATCGCGGTCGGCGCCGGGGTGCTCGCGCTGTCGCTGCTGGATCGTCGCCGCCCGGGAACCGACATCCTCGCCTGCCTGTTCGTGTCCGTCGCGCTGGCGAGCACCAGCGTCGGGGTCGCATTCGCCGTCGGGGTGGCGGTCGACGTGGCGCTCGCGCGGCGACGCTGGCGGGACGTGTGGATCCCCGGCCTGCCGCTTGTGCTCTACGTGATCTGGTCGGTGCACTATCACCCGGATCAGATCAGCGTGTCGGCGCTCACCCAACTGCCGATCAACCTGGTGCAGCTCCCTGCCGCCGGGCTGGCGGGGCTCATCGGGCTCTCCGGGGTGTCACCGACGGACGTGACCGGGCTCTCGTTGACGTTCGGGGTCGCTCTCTATGCCGTGGCGGCGGGCGCATTCCTGCTCCGTGTCGCCGGCGGCGGGGACTGGTCACGGTGCGCCGCGCTCATCGCGTCGTTCGTCGTGTTCATGGTCTTGGTGACGCTCGTCCGCTCCTCTCAATCGCCACTGGAGAGTCGCTACACCTACGTCGTCTGCGTGCTCGTCGCGCTCACCGCGGTCGAGCTCCTGGCGGGCGTGAGCGCGTCGAATCCGACGTGGCTCGCGCTCGCCGCGCTCGCGGCCGTGGCCGTCATCTCCGACATCGCGGTCCTGCGCACC
>CAZZWJ010000420.1:0-2051 GCA_964657875.1 uncultured Solirubrobacteraceae bacterium | reverse complement strand
GGGTCGGCGTCGACCGCCCGGCGAGCACCGATCCCGAGCGCGTCGCCGCCTACGTCCTGGGGCGCTTCTCCGAGCCCGCCGCCGACGTCGCGGAGCTCGTCGAGCGTGCCGGGGACGCGGTGGCGGCGGTCATCGCCGACCCCGCGGATTGACCGCCGTCGTGCCTAGACTCGGGACGGTCTTTCGATGCTCCGTTCCCTCCTCGCCCATGCCGACGACGATCCGCAGACCGCGGCGCTTGCCCGTGACGGCGGCGAGGCGTTCGTCTCCCAGTCGCTGCGCCCGTTTCTCATCGCGGCGCTGCTGGACCGCGACCCCGGCCGCCCGGCGGTCGTCGTCGCCGGCGATGACCGCGCCGCCCGGGAGCTCGCCTCGGGGCTGAGCACGTGGCTTGAGCCGCGGCCGGTGCGTTTCTACCCGAGCCGCGGGGTCGCCTATGAGTCCCACCTCACCCCGCCGCCCCACCTCGTCGGCCTGAGGATCGCCGCGCTCGACGCGGTGCTCGAGGAGCCCGACCCCGCCCACCCCTCGGCCCTCGAGCGCTCCGACGGGGCGCCGGTGATCGTCGTCTCCGCGGTGGCGCTCTCGGAGAAGGTCCCCGAGCGGGCACTGCGCCCGCACGGCTTCGTGCTGCGCGTCGGCGAGCTGATGGACCTCGAGGAGACGGCGCTCGAGCTCGTCGCCGCCGGCTATGAGCGCGTCGACCAGGTCGAGGACCGCGGCCAGTTCGCGATCCGCGGCGGACTGCTCGACCTGTTCCCGGCGACCGAGGACCGGGCGGTGCGCGTCGACCTGTTCGGGGATGAGATCGAGTCGCTGCGGTGGTTCTCCACGTTCACGCAGCGCTCCCTCGGTGAGGCCGAGTGCGTCGAGGTCGCGCCCGCCGCCGAGCTCGCCCCCGAGCACCGGGAGCTCGGTGAGATCGCCGCGCTGGAGGACCCCGAGGACCGGCCGGCGATCTCCGAGCTGCTCCCGGTCGACCGCTTCCATCCGGTGCTCGAGCTCATCGGCGAGCAGGCGTCGGTGATCGTCGCCGGGGCCGAGGACCTCACGCCCGCGCTCACCGACCACTGGCAGGACGTGTCGGCGGCGCTCGCCGACCAGGACGCCGCGCACCTCTACGTGGACCCCGAGGCGGTGCTCGCCGACCTCGCCGACCGCGTGCGCATCCGCCTGTCGAGCATCGACTCAGACCAGGCGCTCGCGTTCCGCGCGCAGACCGCCGACGTCGCCGCCCGCGGCCTCAAGGAGGCCGAGCCGGAGCTTGAGAAGCTCGCGCGCTCGGGCTATCAGACGGTCGTGACGTTCGCCCAGCGCGGGATCGGTGAGCGCTTCGCCTACAACCTCGGTCGCCTCAAGGTCCGCTGGCTGGGCGATGAGCCGGCGGCGGGCCCCGAGGCGGGTCGCCTCGTGATGGCCCAGGCCCGGCTCGCCCAGGGGTTCATCGCGCCGGCGTTTCACCTCGCGGTGATCCCCGAGCAGCGGCTGTTCGCCCGCCGCCGCGGTGAGCGCTCCACCGGCGGCCCCGGGGGCGGCTCCCGGCGCAAGGGGGTGCTGCGCTCCTTCGCCGACCTGCGCTCCGGCGACATCGTCGTCCACGAGGACCACGGGATCGCCCGCTTCGCCGGCTTTGACACCAAGACGGTCGCCGGGATCACGCGCGACTACCTGTACCTGGAGTACGCGGGCTCCGACAAGGTGTTCGTGCCCGTCGACCAGCTGGCGAAGATCAGCCGCTACGTCGGCGGCGGCGGCGCCCATCCGCCGCTCTCAAAGCTCGGTGGCAGCCGCTGGGAGCAGGTCAAGTCCCGGGCCCGCCGCGCCGCCCAGGAGCTCGCCGGCGAGCTGCTCAACCTCTACGCCGAGCGCAAGCGCCGGGAGGGCCACTCGTTCCCCGTCGACAGCGAATGGCAGATCGAGTTCGAGAACGCGTTCCCCTACAACGAGACGCCCGACCAGCGCGACGCGATCGAGTTCGTCAAGAGCGACATGGAGTCCGCGCGGCCGATGGACCGGCTGATCTGCGGCGACGTCGGCTACGGCAAGACCGA
>CAZZWJ010000419.1:0-2053 GCA_964657875.1 uncultured Solirubrobacteraceae bacterium | reverse complement strand
AGGATCTCGGTCGCGGCGCTCGCCGGATCGAGCTCTCGGTCGGCGACGCGATCCAGCAGCGCCTGCACGGAGGCGTCCTCACGCAGCGAGGCCTCGAGCTCGCGCCGCATCCGCTGGGTGGCGATCGCGAGGACCTCGCCCATCAGGTTGCGCCGTCGCCGCTCGCCGAGCGTGCCCTGCGCCTGGAGATGGGCGCGGTGGGCCGCCAGCGCATCGGCGAGCTCCGGGATCCCCTCCCCGGTGAGCGCCTCGCTGCGCAGCACCGGCACCGTCCAGTCCGTTGGGGCCCCCGGCCGCCCGAGCGCGAGCACCATCTTGATCTCCCGGACCATCGCGTCGGTGAGCGGATGCTCGGCCTTGTTGACGACGATCAGGTCGGGGATCTCCATCACCCCCGCCTTGAGCGCCTGGATCGAGTCGCCCGAGCCCGGCATCAGCACGAGCACGACCGTGTCGGCATGGTCGATGATGTCGACCTCGGCCTGACCGACGCCGACCGTCTCCAGCAGCACGAGGTCACGGCCGGCCGCGTCCATGAGCAGCGCGGCCTGCAACGCGCCCTCGGCCAGGCCGCCGAGCGCGCCCCGGTTGGCCATCGAGCGGATGAACACGCCGGGGTCCAGGAAGTGCTCGGTGAGGCGGATGCGGTCGCCGAGCAGCGCCCCGTGGGTGAACGGCGAGGAGGGATCGATCGAGAGGACGCCGACCGTCCGCTCCCGGGCGCGCTCATGGCGCGTGAGCTCTGACAGCAGCGTCGACTTGCCGACCCCCGGCGGTCCCGTGAACCCGATCACCGCCGCCTGCCCGGTCCGGGGATAGACCTGGCGCACGAGCTCCCAGCCCGCCGGATCGTCGTTCTCGACGAGGGTGATCGCCCGGGCGAGGGCGCGGCGATCGCCGTTGAGCAGGCGTTCAGCGAGGTCGGCGGAGGTCGCGGGCATCGGAGTGTCGAGCATGATGACAAGCCAGTCAGTCGCCTACGATCTCACCGGTTTGGCCATCGGTCCCAGAGAGCTCCCGTCCCCGCAGCCCGCGGCGCACCCGTCGTCGCAGCCCGCGCCGCATACGCCCCCCCGCTCAGAGCCGGGTCCGGCGCTCGCGACCGCGCCCCGCTTCGTCCGCGCCGGACCGCCACCGCTCAGCGGCGGGCCGCTCGCGCTGCTGCGCTTCGCCCGCGCCAACGGGATGCTGAGCCGGCGCTACGCGGTGCTCGTCGCCCGCTGGGCGTGGCTGAAGCTGCGCTGGCGCGGGCGACTGGTCACCGACGGCCTGTGCTTCATCGGCCCCGGGGTCCGCTTCGAGATCGGCGACGACGCCAAGGTCCACCTCGGACGCTGGTCGTGGATCGGCCACGGCTGCAAGATCCGGGTGCACGAGGGCGAGTTGCGCGTCGGCGCCAAGACCGTGTTCGGCCAGGAGTGCACGATCTCGGCGTTCAAGCACATCTCGATCGGTCGCGAGTGCATCATCGCCGACCGCGTGATGCTCATCGACTTCGACCACGGGGTCGTGGACGTCGAGCGCCCGATCCGCGAGCAGGGGATCTACAAGCGCGACGTGCGCGTCGGGCACAACGTCTGGATCGGCTACGGCGCCTGCATCCTGCGCGGCGTCACGGTCGGCGACAACTCGGTCATCGGGACGAGCTCGGTCGTGACCACCGACGTCGCGGACAACGCGGTGGTCGGCGGCAGCCCGGCCAAGCTGATCCGGATGCGCCTCATGCCCCGGACGTTTCGCTGGGGGGATTAGGGGCCCGAACCGGCGGCGGGGATGGACTGGCGGGCGGGAGGAGTGCGTCACCCGGCACGCTCCCACCAACGGGCACGCCCCCACCGATCCGGATCTCTCGCTGTGGAAGGTCAGCCGCTCCAGCCGTCGAGCCACGGGGCGAGGCCCCTCAGCGGCCCGGCCCGCACCGCCGGATCACCGTCGCCGAGCACGGCGGCGAGGGCCGCGGCGTGGGCGGCGGCACGCTCCTCCGCATAGGTACCCGACAGGTCGCGGTCGTGAAGGAACGCCCAGTCAGAGGCCTGAAGCGCGAGCAGCTCCC
>CAZZWJ010000418.1:0-2058 GCA_964657875.1 uncultured Solirubrobacteraceae bacterium | reverse complement strand
CCGCTGTCGGACTTCTCCGGCGAGATCTCCGAGGTCAACGAGGACGCCCAGAAGCTCAAGGTGCTCGTCTCCATCTTCGGCCGCGAGACCCCGGTCGAGGTCGGCTTCGACCAGGTCAAGAAGCTCTAGTTATCAATTTTGCTGGGCCCGCTTGCGCGGTCCCCGGTTTTCACGTCTCCAGAATTCGACAGGAATCATGGCCAAGAAAGTTCTCACTCAAATCAAGCTCCAGGCGGTCGGCGGACAGGCCAGCCCGGCGCCGCCGGTCGGCCCCGCGCTGGGTCAGCACGGCGTCAACATCATGGAGTTCGTCAAGGCGTTCAACGCCCAGACGCAGGGCGACACCGGCACGGTGATCCCGGTCGTGATCACGGTCTATGAGGACCGCTCGTTCACGTTCGTCACCAAGAGCCCGCCGGCGGCGGTGCTCATCAAGCAGGCGCTGTCGCTCGACAAGGGCTCCGCCGAGCCGCACCTCAGGAAGGTCGCCCAGATCAGCGACGCCCAGTTGCGGGAGATCGCCGAGAAGAAGATGAACGACCTGAACGCCAACGACATCGACGCCGCCGTGAAGATCATCGCCGGCACCGCCCGCTCGATGGGCGTGGAGGTGGTTTGACCATGGCCAAGCACGGCAAGGCATACGAGCAGGCACGTCAGCGGGTCGACCGCGAGCGCGAGTACGCGCCCGCCGAGGCGGTGTCGCTGATCAAGGAGCTCTCGACGGCGAAGTTCGACGAGTCCGTCGAGGTCCACATCCGCACCGGACTCAACGTCCGTCATGCCGACGAGCAGCTGCGCGGCACGATCGGGCTGCCCAACGGCCTCGGCAAGGACGTGAAGATCGCGGTCTTCGCGCAGGGCGACAAGGCCCGGGAGGCCGAGGAGGCCGGGGCCGACATCGTCGGTGCGGAGGATCTCGCTGCCCGCATCCAGGACGGCTTCGATGACTTCGACGTGGCGATCGCGACCCCGGACATGATGCCGATCGTCGGGCGCCTGGGTCGGATCCTCGGCCCGTCGGGCAAGATGCCCAACCCGCGCGTCGGCACGGTGACCATGGATGTCGCCAAGGCCGTCACCGAGTCCAAGTCGGGCAAGGTCGAGTACCGCACCGACCGCAACGCGATCGTGCACCTCGTGATCGGCAAGAAGAACTTCGAGGAGCTCGCGCTGCTGGAGAACTACGCGGCCGTGATGGACGAGATCACCCGCGCCAAGCCGGCGGCGGCCAAGGGCCGCTACATCCACTCGATCGTCTTCTCGTCGACGATGGGGCCGGGCGTCAAGGTCGACCCGTCGATCACGCGCGACATCGTCCCCGAGCCGGTCGCCGCATAGCCCCGAGGTAGAATCAGGTTCGCACCCCCCACAGACGAAAGCCCGAGACCCCCGGCGGCAGGCGCGTAAGCCCGGGACAGGCGGAATGTCACTCATCGCTCTCACTCCTCGTGAGCTCGTTGTCAGACGCCCGCCGAAAGCGGGCGTTCGTCGTTTGAGAGAGAGCACATGAGATGAACAGAGACGAGAAATCAGCGGTCGTCGACGAGATCGCCGAGCAGTTCGGGGCCGCGGAGGCGATCTTCGTGGTCGACTACCGCGGCATCTCGGTCGCTCAGGCGGCGGTGCTGCGCGACCGTCTGCGGGAGACCGACGCCCGCTTCCGCGTGGTCAAGAACTCGTTGTCGGAGCGGGCCGCCGATCAGGCCGGCATCGAGTCGATCAAGCCGCTGCTCGTCGGTCCGACGGCGCTCACGTTCGTCTCCGGCGATCCCGCCGCAGCCGCCAAGACGCTCAACGACACCGCCCGGGAGCTGCAGCTGCTGGAGTTCCGCGGCGGCGTGCTCGGCGGCTCGGCGCTCAGTGCCGACGACGTGCGCTCGATCGCCCGCCTGCCCAGCCGTGACGTGCTCTACGGCCAGCTGGTCGGCGTCGTCGCCGCTCCGATCACCGGTTTGGCGCGCGGCATGAACGCGCTCATCAGCGGTCTCGCGCTGCAGCTCGGCGCGATCGCCGAGCAAGGCCTGGTCGGTGGCGACGCTCCGGCGCCCGCCGCTG
>CAZZWJ010000417.1:0-2061 GCA_964657875.1 uncultured Solirubrobacteraceae bacterium | reverse complement strand
CCCCCCGTCGACATCAGCGGCCTCCGAAGCGCCGGCGGCGCTCGACGAACTGATCCAGCGTGCGGGCGAACACCTCACGGCTGAAGTCCGGCCACAGCTCCTCACAGAAGACGAGCTCGGCGTAGGCGGTCTGCCAGACCAGGTAGTTGGAGATCCGCTGCTCACCGCTGGTGCGGATCAGGAGGTCGGGGTCGTGCATGTCCGGGGCGTAGAGATGGGCCGCGAAATCGGCCTCGGTGGTCCCCTGGAAGGTCCGCGCCGCGTCGACGATCTCCGCGCGCCCGCCGTAATTGAAGGCGATGAACAGGGTGATGCGGGTGTTGTGCTCGGTGAGTGCCTCGGCCCATTCGATCCGCGCCACCAGACTCGGGGGCACCGGGGCGCAGCGCCGGCCGATGAAGCGGATGCGCACCCCTTCGGCGTGCATCTCCTGCGCCTCGTGGGTGATCCGGCGCTCGAACAGCTCCATCAGGCCGGCCACCTCCTGCTCCGAACGCGACCAGTTCTCGGTCGAGAACGAGTACACGGTGAGCTCCCGCACGCCGAAGTCCGCGGCGTGGCGCAGCGTCGCCTTGACCGTGTCGGTCCCCGCCTCGTGGCCGGCGAGCGTCGGCACGCCCTGGCGCTCGGCCCAGCGGCCGTTGCCGTCGGTGATGATCGCGACATGCCGAGGCCACCCCTCCTTTCGGTCGGCGCCGAACGGGGTGGGATGCACGGCGGTCGCCGCCGGCTGGGCTGCGTGCTCCGCGGAGGCCACCGGCATTACACCTCGAGGATGTCGGCTTCCTTGTGCCTGAGCAGCTCGTCGAGGTCCGCGACGTAGGCGTCGGTCACCTTCTGCAGCTCAGCCTCGGCCCGGTGCTCGTCGTCGGAGCCGACCTCCCCCTCGTCTTTGAGCTCGCGCAGGTCGTGCATCACCTCGCGGCGGACGTTGCGGATCGCGATCCGTCCGTCCTCGGCGATCGTCCGCGCGACCTTCACCAGGTCGCGGCGGCGCTCCTCGGTGAGCTCGGGCACCGACAGCCGGATCATGTTCCCGTCGTTTCCGGGGGTGAGGCCGAGGTCGGCCTCGGTGATCGCCTTCTCGATCATCTTGATCGAGCTCTTGTCGAACGGCTGCACGGTGAGCAGACGCGCCTCGGGGGCGGTGATCGTCGCCAGCTGCTTCAGCGGCGTGGTCGCCCCGTAGTAGTTCACCGACACCCGGTCCAGGATCGCGGGCGTCGCCCGGCCGGTGCGCACCGAGCCGAACTGGTCGCGCGTGGACTCCACCGACTTGAGCATCCGCTCGCGCGCATCGCTCAGCAGCTCGTCGAGCATCTCCGAATCACTCACTGCACTCCACCTCCCTGGGACGCTACCGGACGCCGGCTCAGCCGCCGACGGTGAACTGGGCGATGCGGCGGATGACGATGTTCTCACGCGTCTCCTGGACGAGCGCCTGTCGCATCTGCTCGATCGTCTGGCCGTCGTACTTCGCCTCGTTGACATGCTTCTGACGCAGCAGCACGACGTCGTCGAGCCACTTGTCGAGCTTGCCCTGGACGATTCGCTCCCGGACGTTCTCCGGGCGGTCGGCGGCCTGCTCGACGGCGATCCGCTGCTCGCGCTCGCGGTCCTCGCTGGGGACGTCGGCTTCGGTGATCGCCAGCGGCGAGGACGCGGCGACATGCAGGGCGACGTCACGCGCGAACTCGACGAACTTCTCGTTGCGGGCGACGAAGTCGGTCTGGCAGTCGACCTCGACGATCGCGCCGATCTTGCGATTGGCGTGGATGTAGCTCTGCACGCAGCCCTCGGTGGTCTCGGCGCCCGAGCGCTTGGCGGCCGATGCCTCGCCCTTGGCCCGCAGCGACTCGACCGCCTGGTCGATGTCGCCGCCGGTCTCCACGAGCGCGTCCCGGCAGGCCATCATCCCGGCCCCGGTGCGGTCACGCAGCTCCTTGACGTCCTTGGCTGACGGGGCACTCACGATGCGTCCTCCTGGGTGGGGGCGGCGTCGGCGACAGGCTCTGGATCCGGCGCCGGGTCGGGGTTGGTGGTCGCCGGCGTCACGGGGAC
>CAZZWJ010000416.1:0-2090 GCA_964657875.1 uncultured Solirubrobacteraceae bacterium | reverse complement strand
CTCAGCGGCGGGGAATGAACTCCGGGATCTCGGATGTGTCGTCCTCGCCACCGGAGCCGGAGCCGGGGCCGGGGCCGGGGCTGGGGCTGGGGTCGGCGATCCCCTGAGCGGTCTCGGTGACCTCGATCCGGGAGATCATCTGGCTATGCAGCGACCGGACGTCGCGCAGCAGCCGCTCGGCGTTCGCGCGCAGCGAGTCGCTCATCGCGCGCAGGTTGTCGACGAGCTCCAGGCCCTCGGCATGGGACGCGTCGGCGGCGGCCCGGGCCTGGGCGAGGCGCTCACGGCTCTCCCGGTCGGCCTCCGCGCGCAACCGGGCGGCGGTCGCGTGGGCCGCGTCGCGCGTGAGGTCAGCCTCCTGCTGGGCGCGGGCCAGGATCGCCAGCGCCTCGCTGGTGGCCGTCGTCTTGGCGGCCTCGTCGCGCTCGTGCCCTTCCCGCGCCAGGCGCTCGGACTCACTCTGGGCGGTGGCGACGAGCTCCTGCGCCTCGTCCTCGGCGGCGGCGATCCGGTAGCGCGCCGCGCGCTCGCCCTCGGCGATGCGGGCCGTCATCCGCGCCTCGGCCTCGAGCCGGACCTCCTCGGCGGTGTCCTCGGCGGCCGAGATGATCGCCGCGACCCGGTCGGCGGCGGACGGGCCGGGACGGGGACGGCGGACGGGGCGACCGGGGAGGGGACGATCGGGACGATCGGCGGGCACGCGGCCATCCTAATCGCCGCCGCGGCGCCTGGGGAAGGGGTCGCAACCGTCACCGACTTCGTCTCGGGCCCTAACCTCGGGCGCGACCATGAGCGAGCGCCGCTACCAGCCCAGTGAGATCGAGCCGCGCTGGCAGGCGCTGTGGGAGTCCGAGCACACCTGGGAGGTGGCGAACCTCTCGGCCGCGCAGCTCTCGGAGGCGGCGCCCAAGTCCTACGTGCTGGAGATGCTCCCGTATCCGAGCGGTGAGCCCCACATCGGACACCTGAAGAACTATGCGGTCGGCGACGCGGTCGCCCACTTTCACCGCCGCACCGGTCACCGGGTGCTGCATCCGCTCGGCTATGACGCGTTCGGGCTGCCGGCCGAGAACAACGCGATCAAGACCGGGATCCCGCCGCGCGAGGCGACCGAGGCGTCGATCGCCTCCTTTCAGCGGACGTTTCGCCGCTGGGGCCTGTCGATCGACTGGACGCGGGAGATCTCCTCCCACGAGCCCGAGTACTACCGCTGGACACAGTGGATCTTCCTCAAGCTCTTGGAGCGGGGCCTCGCCTACCGCAAGGAGTCGGCGGTCAACTGGTGCCCCCACGATCAGACGGTGCTCGCCAACGAGCAGGTGATCGACGGCCACTGCGAGCGCTGCGGTCACGAGGTGGTGCTGCGCCAGCTGGAGCAGTGGTTCTTCGCGATCACCGAGTACGCCGATCGGCTGCTCGACGACCTCGACGCGATCGACTGGCCCGAGAACGTCAAGTCCCAGCAGCGCAATTGGATCGGACGCTCCGCCGGGGCGGAGGTGACGTTTCGCTGCGAGGCGCTCGGGATCGACTATCCGGTGTTCACCACCCGGCCCGACACGCTGTTCGGGGCGACGTTCTTCGTGATGGCACCCGAGCACCCCGACGTGATGCGCCTCACCGCCGGCAGCGAGCACGAGGCCGCCGTCCGCGACTACCTGAACCGCTCGCTCACCGACCAGGACCGCGGGGCCGTGGACCGGCCCAAGACCGGTGTCGCGCTCGGCGCCACCGTGCGCAATCCGGTCAACGGCGAGCAGATCCCGATGTACGTCGCCGACTACGTGCTCATGGAGTACGGCACCGGCGCGATCATGGCCGTCCCCGCCCACGACGAGCGCGACCACGCGTTCGCCGAGGCGTTCGGGCTGCCCATCCGGCGGGTGATCGAGGGGCCCGACGGGGACCGTGGGACCGACACGCTGCCCTACACCGGCGACGGCCCAATGGTCAACTCCGGTGAGTTCGACGGTACGCCCAACCGTGAGGCCTACGAGGCGATCGTCGCCTGGCTGGTGCAGGAGGATCGCGGCCGGCGTTCGGTGAGCTACCGCCTGCGCGACTGGCTGCTGTCCCGCCAGCGCTACTGG
>CAZZWJ010000415.1:1706-2101 GCA_964657875.1 uncultured Solirubrobacteraceae bacterium | reverse complement strand
AGGGCGTCGGCGAGCGCGACGAACACGGCGTCGTAGGCGGTCAGGTTGTGACGTAGCGCCCAGACGCGGTCGGCGATTGGTTGGTGTCCGTAGCGGGTGATGGCGAGGTCCTCGACGTCGGTGCGGACGTCCTGGGCGCGATCCTGGCTGAGCTGGCCGCTGCGCACGAGGCCGCGCAATGCGTCGAGGATCTCAATGTCGATGAGGTGTGGTGCGTGGAGGTCACCGTCGTCGCCGAGCCGTTGCAGCAGCGCTGGCTCGGGGGTGCGCGACGCCAGTGCGGCGAGCACCGCGGAGGTGTCGACGACCAGCATCGAGCCTCACTCGCGATCGCGCCCGGCGCGCACCGCCGTCACGATCTCGGCGAGCAGTCGGCTGCGGCCGGCGAAGTCGCC
>CAZZWJ010000415.1:0-1696 GCA_964657875.1 uncultured Solirubrobacteraceae bacterium | reverse complement strand
CGATCTCTGCTGTCCCTGCGCCGCCCGAGCGCGAGGCCGCGCGCTGCAGCACGTCGCTGACTGGCGGGCGTTCCGCGACGCGCTGCAGCTCGGCGAGGGCGTAATCCGACAGCGAGACACCAGCGCCGGCCGCTCGCATTCGCAAAGTTGCGTGAACGCTGTCCGGGACTTTGCGGATCTGGATCGTCTTCACGCCCGATTACGATACCAGTGTGGGTGTCTCGCACCCAAGCTGGGTGCAACATGCGCTCCTGCTGCTCGCTGGCTGAACCGAGCTGCCCGGACCCCCTGAGGTCGGTCCGCCCTCTGTGAGAGCTTCAACGACCTTCGACAATGGGTCAGAGGAGCATCGAGATGTCGCGACGCAGGCACACCCCGGAGCAGATCGTCCGCAAGCTCAGAGAGGCCGACCGGCTGCTCGGGGAGGGGATCGAGCTGCCGGAGGTCTGGAAGCACCTCGAGGTATCGGAGGCGACGTATCACCGGTGGCGTCATCAGTTCGGCGGGATGAAGGCCAACGATGTGAAGCGCTTGAAGGAACTCGAGGCCGAGAACACGCGCTTGAAGCGGATCGTGGCCGATCAGGTTCTGGAGAACCAGGCGCTGAAGGAGATTGCCAAGGGGGAATTCTGAGCCCGTCGCGCCGGCGCCGGGCGGTCTGCATGCTGCAGGACCGTCTGGGTCTGTCGGAGCGGCGGGCATGTCGATATGTCGGTCAGCCCCGCTCGACGCAGCGGCGCGAGCCTGTCGTCGCTGCGGACGATGCGGCGCTCAGAGCCCAGCTGCGGGCGTTCTCGCGCGAGCGCCCCAGGTGGGGGTATCGCCAGGCGCATCAGCGGCTGCTGGATGAGGGCTGGTCGATCAACCGCAAGCGCACCCAGCGGCTGTGGCGCGAGGAGGGGCTGCGGGTGCCGCAGAAGCGTCGCAAGCGCCAGCGGCGCGGGACCTCGACGGTGCCGGGCGATCGGCTGCGAGCCGAACGGCCTGATCACGTGTGGGCGTTTGATTTCCAGTTCGATGTCACCGACGACGGGCGGCTCCTGAAGCTGCTGTATGTCGTGGATGAGTTCACCCGCGAGGCGCTGGCGATGATCGCTGACCGGCGCATCGACGCAGACCGCGCCGTCGACGAGCTCGAGCGCATCGTGCGTGAGCAGGGCCGACGGCCGGAGCTGGTGCGCTGCGACAACGGCCCGGAGATGACCTCCGCGGCGCTGAGAGACTGGTGTCGCTTCTCCGGGGCCCGCGCGGCGTTCATCGAGCCCGGAGCGCCGTGGGAGAACCCGTTCGTGGAGTCCTTCAACAGCCGCGTCCGCGACGAGCTGCTCAGCGTCGAGGTGTTCTCCTGCCTGGCCGAGGCCAAGGTGATGATCGAGGACTTCCGCATCGACTACAACCGCGCTCGGCCGCACCGCGCGCACGGCATGATCACCCCGGCCGCGTTCGCGGCCAGCCTCCGCCAACCACTGCCGCGCTCCACAGCAACTGCGGCTGGGGAACGGGTCGAGCAGCCCAAGCAGCTGGCCCAAACACCCAGCGACCCGCAGCCAGTCGCGTTCAAGCGCGGGCCACGGCAGAATCAAGCTGAGGAGATCACCCCGACGCCGGCATCAGCCGACAGCCTCGGGGCCCACCAACAGACACCTACAACCACCCAGCTCTCACACCAGGTGGACCCGTGAACGGGGTCCGCTCA
>CAZZWJ010000414.1:0-2104 GCA_964657875.1 uncultured Solirubrobacteraceae bacterium | reverse complement strand
ATCTCGCGCGTCGCCGCCTGCTCGGGGGTCTCGTCGCCGTCGGGGTGGCCCTTGGGCAGCCCGAGCACCCTTCGGCCGTCGGCTGAGCGCTTGACCGGCACGATCGTGATCACCTGACCTCCGCGGACGACGACGCCGCCCGCCGAGAACTCCGTCCCCCGTTTAGTAGACATAGCCACCGAGGCGGTCGGGCTCGTGCACGGTGAGGCGGCCGCGCCCCTGACTGATCACTCCCGCCCGCTCGAGCACCGCGAGAAAGCGGCTCGCCGACTCACGCGAGGAGCCCGCCAGCTGGGCCAGGTCGGACTGCGTGGCGGTGATGAGCACGTCGCGGTCCCCCGCCCCCTGGGACTGGGCGGTGGCGACCATGTCGGCGAGGACCGAGGCGACCCGGCTCTGGACGGTCTGAAAGGACTGACGTGAAAGGCGCTCGTTGGTCTCCCGCAGCCGGCCGCTCACCGCACCGAGCATCTTCACGGCGATGTCGGGGTGGGAGCGCAGCAGGCGACGCATGTCCGCACCGAGGATCGCGACGACCTCGGTGTCCTCCTGCGCCTCGACGGTCGCCGAACGGCGCGCGTCGTCGAACATCGTCAGCTCGCCGAAGATCTCGCCGGCGCCGAACGTCGCCAGCGTGATCGAGCGGCCGTCGGAGTGCTCCCGGACGGCCCGCGCCGAGCCGCTGCGCACGACGTAACAGGTGTCACCCTCGTCGCCCTCACGGAAGATGACCTCACCGGCACCGAAGCTCCGGGGCACGGTGACGTCGACGACCGCGGCGACGTCGGCCGGGGCCAGCGTCGAGAACGCGGGCACGCCGCGCAGCAGCTCGACCAACTCCGCACCACTCGCTCCCATCGCCGAGTGGTACCACACTCGGCCGGACCCGACCCGGAGAACCGACCCACCGCGCCGGGTCCGTCGGTCAGGACGAACGACCGGCCGCGTCGAATCCCGCGGCCGTGTATGGGCCGCCGAGGCGCTCGGCATCCACCGACCCGGAGGCGAGTATCTGGGGGGCGAACGCCTCGGCGTCGTCCCGGGGCACGTAGCCGATCGCGCGGCCCTCGTCCAGCGACCACCAGCCACGGGTGTTGTTCGAAACGCCCCAGATGACCCGGAAGCCCGGCGCGGGAACGGTCAGTGCAGCCCGCACGAGCGCCACGAAATCCGGATAGGACAGCCAGCTCCACAGACAGCGGGCGTCATCCGGCGTTGGACGGCACGAGCCGATCCGGACGCAGATGACGTCCAGGCCGTGGCGGTCGTGGTAGAGGCTCGCGAGCGCCTCGGAGGCCACCTTGGCCACCCCGTAGTAGCTGTCGGGCCGTGGGAACAGGTAGTCGGGCGCCGTCGCGCCCTCCCGATGCTCGACGAAGCCGACCGCGTGGTTGCTGGACGCATAGAGGACCCGCGGCACCCCGACGCGGCGGGCGGCCTCCAGCACGTTGTAGGTCCCGGTGATGTTCACCTGCACGTAGTCCTCCCAGCGGTTGCCGTCGATCAGACCGCCGAGGTGGACGATCGCGTCGGGCGGGTGGGTCGCCATCGCGTCGAGCAGCCCGTCGAGATCCGCGACGGAGGCGGTGACGATCTGCACGGCCTCCCGCGGCGCGGGCGGCTCCTGGGGGGCGACGTCGAGCAGCACGAGCGTGCGCCCGGGCTGGGCGAGCTCGGTCCGCAGCAATCGGCCCAGGGCGCCCGCCGCGCCGGTGATGAGGATGCGGGTGGGAGTCGCCGGCGAGCCGTCGCGGGTGTCGTCGGGCACGGTCACGGTCACGGCCGCGCCCGCGCCAGCGCGTCCCGGGCCGCCGTGGCGAGCAGCGTCGCGTCGCCCCCGAGCACCATCAGCGTGAACCCCTGCTCGATGTACGTCATTGACCGCTCGGGCGTCGGCGCGAGGATTCCCGCGGCGAGCCCGTGCGCCTCGGCGGCGGCCAGGACGCACCGGACGGCCTCGGTGAACGCCGGCGCGTCAAGGTCCCCAGGCACCCCGAGTGAGTGCGACAGGTCACTGGGGCCGATGAACAGCGCGTCGACACCGGGGACGGCGGCGATCCGTTCGACGTCGGCGTGCTCGACATGTGCATGCCGGACATGTCGG
>CAZZWJ010000413.1:0-2137 GCA_964657875.1 uncultured Solirubrobacteraceae bacterium | reverse complement strand
CCGGCGCGTCCGCGACGCCGGGTTGTAGAGCGCCACGACGAGGTCCGCCTCGCCCGCGGCCCGCAGCCGGCGGGCGACTGTGGCGAAGTCCTTGAGCTGGTCCGACAGCGAGATGACGCAGAAGTCATGGCCGAGCGGCGCCCCGACCCGGGCCGCCACCGCCTGCATCGCCGACAGCCCGGGCACGATCCGGACCGCCACCGGCGCGTGCGCCGTGTCGGCGTCCTCGACCGCCTCCAGCACCGCGGCACCCATGGCGAAGATCCCGGGGTCGCCGGAGGAGACGACGACCACGCGCTCACCGCCGCGCGCGAGCTCCAGCGCCGCGTGGGCGCGCTGCAGCTCGACCCGGTTGTCGGAGGCGAGCCGGCGCTGGCCGTGGCGCTCGGGTACCCGGCGCAGGTAGGTGTCATAGCCGATCAGCACGTCGGCGCGGGCGATCTCGGCGTGGGCTTCGGGGGTCAGCCAGTCCGGTCCGCCCGGACCGAGGCCGACGACCGCCACCGATCCCGCTCCGGGCGGTGGTGACTCGCGCCGCGGCCAGCGCTCGGCGGGGACGAGCAGCAGCGACATGTAGGGCACGTCGCCGTCGACCTCCGCCAGCGGCGTGACCCGCTGAGACGCGTGGCTCGCGCGCTCGACGTAGATCCCGCGCTCGAGCATCTGGGCTCGCCGGACGGCGGTGCGCACCGAGTCAAACGTCCGCCCGAGCTTCATCACAACCGCGGCGTCGCTGGTCTGCAGGCGCGCGGCGAGCACCTCGGTGGGCAGCGTTCCGGGCAGGATCGTCAGCACGTCGTCGCGGCGCACGAGCGGTGTTCCCGCGGCGGCTGCGGCCGCGCTGAAGGAGGCAACACCGGGGATCACCTCGGTGACGTAGCGGTGGGCGAGCCGGTCGTGCAGGTACATGTAGGACCCGTAGAGGAAGGGGTCGCCCTCACACAGGACGGCGACGTCGCGCCCGGCGTCCAGGTGGGTGGCGAGCTGCGCGGCGCAGTCGTCGTAGAAGTCGCTCACCGCGCCCTCGTAGCCGCCGGGATGCGCGGTGGATCCGGTCGTCACCGGGTAGCGCAGGCCGATCTCGATCGCGCCGGGCGTGATGTAGGGATCCGCGATCCGCCGCGCGATGCTTGACCCGTGCTCGGCGCCCGGGTAGGCGATCACCGGCGCGGACTCGATGACGCGCCGCGCCTTGACGGTGATGAGCTCGGGGTCACCGGGTCCGACCCCGACGCCGTACAACCGCCCGCCACTCATTCCGCGGCGCTCGCCAGGGCGTTGACCGCGGCGGCGGCGATCGCGCTGCCGCCGCGCCGTCCGCGGACGATGATGTGGGGGAGGCCCAGCGGTGAATCGCCGAGCGCGTCCTTGGACTCGGCGGCCCCGATGAAGCCGACCGGGGCGCCGATCACGGCCGCCGGCCGTGGCGCTCCGCCGCCGACGAGAGCGAGCAGCTCAAACAGCGCGGTCGGCGCGTTGCCGATGACGACGACCGCGCCGTCGAGACGGTCGCGCCACAGGTGCACCGCGGCCGCGGTCCGCGTCGTATGCAGCGCGCGGGCCCGCTCGGCAACCCGGTCGTCGCCGAGCAGGCAGACGACGTCGTTGCCGGCCGGCAGGCGTGAGCGGGTGACCCCCGAAGCGACCATCTGGGTGTCGCAGAGGACCGGCGCGCCGTTGCGCAGCGCCCGCTCCCCGGCGGCGGCGAAGCCGGGGGAGGCGGCGATGTCGGCGACGAGGTCGACCATCCCACAGGCGTGGATCATCCGCACGACCAGCCGTTCGAGGATCGGGTCCAGTCCGCTGAGCTCGGCCTCATCGCGGATCAGGGCGAACGAGCGGCGGTAGATCTCCGCGCCGTCACGGACGTAGTCGAGGGCGGGTTCGGTCTCGCCGCTCATGTCTCGCCTCTCAGGGCGACCCCGGCCGGGCGCCCGCAGCCGCGCGGGCAGGCGGCCCAGTGCTCGGGCGGCGCGTGGACGGTCCGTTCCCGGGCGCGACGCCGTTCACCGGTCCGCGCACATCGGGGTTTTCCACCGCGAAGCAGTAGAGCGCGGCGATATCGTCGATGTGAATCCATGGCCAGAACTGCTGCCCGGTGAGGCCGAACGGCCCGCCGCCGCCGAGCGCAAAGATC
>CAZZWJ010000412.1:0-2148 GCA_964657875.1 uncultured Solirubrobacteraceae bacterium | reverse complement strand
ACACGCGGGCGCGGGCCGAGGCGCTCGGTGTCCAGTGCAAGGTCGGGCTCGCCACCCGCCCGGTCCGGGTGGTCATCCTCTCCGTCGGCCTCGTCTTCGCCCGGGGCGCCGGTTTCGGCCACCCCTACCTGCTCGCCCCCGCGGTCTACGTACTCGCGGTGCTCAGCCTGTTCACCGTCGGCCAGCGGGTCTGGCACGTGCGTCAGGCGCTCACCGCCGCGGGCGCCTGACGGTGGTCTCGCGGTGAGCCCCGTCGCGGCCAGCGGCGATCTGTCGATCGTCTATGAGACCCACGGCGACCCGGCCGCCCCGGCGCTGCTGCTGGTCAGCGGCTACACCCGCCAGCTGATCGGCTGGCCGGTCGAGTTCGTCGATGCCCTCGTCGCGGGCGGACGGTTCGTGATCGTCTACGACAACCGTGACTGCGGACTGTCGAGCAAGCTCACCGACCGGACGGTCGACCTGTCCGCGCTGATGGCGGCTGCGGGCGGGGGCGACTGGGCCGGCGCGCGGGAGATCGCCGCCTACACGCTGTCCGAGATGGCCGCCGACGGGATCGCGGTGCTCGACGCGCTGGGCATCGATCGCGCCCACGTGCTCGGCGTCTCGATGGGCGGGATGATCGCCCAGACGATGACCATCGAACACCCCGACCGGGTGCTCAGCCTCGTCTCGATCATGTCCCGCACCGGCGAGCCCGGCTACGGCGATCCCTCACCGGAGGCCGCCCAGGTGATCATGTCGCCGCCCGCCACCAACCGGGAACAGGCCGTGGCCGGCGCCGACCGGACCGCGGTCTGGCGCTCGAACCGCTGGCCCGAGCTCGAGCGGGAGCGAGACCTGATCGGCCGTGCCTGGGACCGCGACCACACCCCCGGCAATCAGACGCGTCAGTTCGGCGCGATGATGGCCAGCGGCTCGCGCGACGCCGGGTTGCGCCACCTCGACGTGCCGACGCTCGTGATCCACGGTCTCGACGATCAGCTCATCGCCCCCAGCGGTGGAGAGCACACCGCCGAGCTCATCCCCGGCGCGCAGCTGAAGCTCATCGAGGACATGGGCCACGACCTCCCGCTCGCGCTGATCCCCGAGATCAGCGCCGCGGTCCTCGCCCACACGGCCTGATCCCCGCGGGTCGCGCTGCCGCTGGACCGATCGGTACCCTGGTCATCGGTGCCCGCATCAGAGCGTCAACCGTCACTGGGACGCGGGGCGCGGGCGCGGATCCTCACCGTGGCCCGGGAGCTGTTCTCCGATCCGGGGATCAACGCGACCGGAATCTCTGAGATCGTCGCGCGCTCGCGAGTGTCTCGGCGGACGCTGTATCAGCAGTTCGCCTCCAAGGACGAGCTCATCGTCGCCTACCTGCGTGACCTCGCGGCCGATCCGGGGGCGGCTCCGCAGCGGCTCCTCGACCGCGAGGACCTCACGCCGCGCGCCCGGCTGGCGGAGATGTTCGATCTGCTGGTGGAGGGACCCGGGCGGTTGCGCGGTGACCCATTCCTCGCTGCGGCGGTCGAGATCGCCGATCCCACTCACCCCGCACGGCGACTGATCACGCGACGCCAGGTGGACCTCTCCGATCGGCTCGGTGGCCTCGCGCGGGAGGCCGGCGCCCGGGACCCCGACCGACTGGGCAGACGCCTGGCGCTGCTGTATGCGGGGGCCGCGGCGTCGGTGCTCGCCGCCGACGACGCGGAGCCGGCGATCGAGGCGACCGCTCTCGCCCGCGCGCTGCTCGCCGACGCGATCGACTGAACCCCCGGACCTCCTCGCCTCAGCGCCGGCAGCCTGGTGCAGGGAAGGGGTGAACGGGATCACGGGGGGCAGCCGCGTCGGGAACCCGAACCGGTGGTCATATGTAGAACGAGTGGTGTACAGCCAGGGCTGTCATGGCGAGACGGGCGACGAATGAGGAAACCGATCGGTGTGTATTTGGGGTGTGACCATCGATCCGGTCGGGGGTAGATGACGACGACTGCGCCGCTCGCGAACCATGCGGGCCGCAACGCACTTCGAAAGGGATGACCAGAACCGTGAGCACCTCCTCCAACGGAAACTCAAGACATCAGTACGACAAGGTCCGCGTCGCCATCATCGGCGTCGGCAACTGCGCGAGCTCGTTCGTGCAGGGCGTGCACTACTACC
>CAZZWJ010000411.1:0-2156 GCA_964657875.1 uncultured Solirubrobacteraceae bacterium | reverse complement strand
ACCCGGCCGGAGCCCGCGGCGGGCCGTGACCTGAGCGGTCCCCGGGAGCCCCGCCACGTCCACGCCGTCCCCACCGCGGTCGATCACAAGATCGAGGCCGCGATCGAGCTCTTCAACGGCTCCGAGCATCCCCGCACGGTGGCCGGGATCACCCGGTCTCTCGGGCTCCCCGACGTGTCCGTGCATCCCGCGAGCCCGGTGGCGGCGATCGTCCACTGCATCGTCTCCTGGGAGCTGTGCTGGTATCGCTACGAGGTCGATCTCTCCGAGTCGGCGCCGGTCGTGCGCGGTGCCGGTCAGGGGTACGAGCTCACTGAGCTCACCGAGCTCGAGCGCCACGTGAACGCCACGGCCGACGATCTCGGCCGGCTGACCCCCGATCGGTAGGCTGTGAGCCGTGATCTTCTGCGTCGTCCCCGAGGCTCTCGCCGATGAGCTGCTGGGGAAGCTCACCGACTACTACGCCGACGATCCCGGTGTGACCGTGATCGTCGACCGCCGTCGCGGGTCGCGTCGCGGTCCGGCGAGCGTCGGCGGCGACCAGCGCGAGGTGCGTGACCGCCGCCGCCCGCGCGTGCCCGGCGAGCTGCCGTCGCTGGCCAGCTCGGGCGATTGACCTCAGGCTCCGCCGACTCGGCGGGTCGATAGGCTAGATCGGGTGAGCGACTCCATGATCGAGCTCAGTGCCCGTCTGCACCGGACCGCGGACCTCCTGCGCACCGGGCAGCTCGAGCCCGACGCCACCCTGACCGCGATCGAGGACTGCGCCCGGCTCGCCTCCGAGGCGAGCGCCCAGGTCGACCAGCGCGTCCGCGCCGTCGTCGAGCCGCTGCCCGATCTCCCCGGTCAGCTTCCCCTTCCGGCGAGCTGAGCTTGTCGGCTCCCTCGACGCCGACCTCCCCGCCGGTGTACCCCGATCATCTCCGCGTCGAGATCGAGGCGTTCCTGGAGGACATCCGCTTCTCCGAGGAGCATGCCACGGCGGGCCTCGAGGAGGCCATGCGCTACTCGCTGCTCGCCGGCGGCAAGCGCATCCGTCCCGTGCTCGCGCTCGCGACCGCCGAGGCGGTCGGACGCCCCCGGGAGTCGGTGATGGCGCTCGCCGCCGCGCTGGAGCTCATCCATACCTACTCGCTGATCCATGACGACCTGCCGGCGATGGACGACGACGATCTCCGTCGCGGGCGGCTCACCTGTCACAAGATGTTCGGCGACGACGTCGCGATCCTCGCCGGCGACGCCCTCTACGCCGAGGCGTTCAAGCTGCTGCTGACCCGGCAGGAGGGCGATCCGCAGGCGGTGCTGCACGCCGCGGCGCGTCTCGCCGGGGCGACCGGGGTTCAGGGCATGGTCGGCGGTCAGTACATCGACGTCACCGAGTCCGCGGGCGCGGGCGACGACGGGCTGCGCCGCCTGCACGAGCTGAAGACCGGCGAGCTCATCTCGGTCTCGATCGAGTGCGTGCTGCTGCTGTTCGCCGACTGCGCGCAGGACGTCATGCGCGCCTTCTGCGACTTCGCGGGGGAGCTCGGCGTCCTCTTTCAGATCGTCGACGACATCCTCGACGTCACCGGCTCGGAGGAGACGCTGGGCAAGCAACAGGGTGCCGACGTGCGTCTGGGCAAGCGGACCTACGTCACCGAGTTCGGACTGCAGGGCGCGCGCACGCTGGCCGAGCGGTCACGGGGACGGGCGATGACCGCCCTCGCCCAGGCCGCTCCCGCGGGCGCGACCGCGCTTGAGCAGATCACCGACTTCATCGCGAATCGGAGCTACTGATGACCCACCTGCTGTCAGGCATCCAGGATCCGTCGGACCTCAAGCGCCTCGACGACGATCAGCTCGTCCAGGTCGCCCAGGAGGTGCGTGAGCACATCATCGACACCGTCGGGGAGATCGGCGGTCACTTCGGCGCCAACCTCGGCACCTGTGAGATCGCGGTCGCGCTGCACTCGCTGCTCGAGTCCCCGCGCGACAAGATCCTGTGGGACGTCGGCCATCAGGCCTACCCGCACAAGGTCCTCACCGGCCGCCGCGACGAGCTGCGCACGATCCGCCAGTACGGGGGCCTCGCGCCGTTCTGCTCGATCGAGGAGTCCCCGCACGACATCATGGGCGCCGGCCACGCCTCCACCTCGATCGGCTACGCGGTCGGT
>CAZZWJ010000410.1:0-2159 GCA_964657875.1 uncultured Solirubrobacteraceae bacterium | reverse complement strand
GCGGCGGGCGTGCCCCGCTGCGCGGGCGCCGGGCTCGGCCTCCACGTCGCCCTGAGCGCCCGCGCGCTGCGCCGGCTCGGGATCCCGGGGAGCGCCGCCGCCGGGCTCAGCCTCGGCGGATTCGCCGACAGCGCCGTCGCGGTCGGACGGGCGATGACGATGCTCGCTCCGGGCGTGACCGCGGTCGGTCTCGCCCACCGCCGGACCCGAGCCACCGCGGCGGCGCTGCTGCTCGCCGAACCGGTCCGGGCCTGGACCCGCAACCAGACCCGGATCCAGACTCAGACCGACACCCGCCCCCGCTCCCGGCCGACCGCCGACACCCCGTCAGACCCCCGCGATCGGATCCGCCGGCCGACCCTGGACCCGCTGCGGTTCATCGCGTTCGCCGTCGTCGACGACGTCGCCTACGGGGCGGGGGTGTGGACGGGCGCGCTGCGGGCGCGGACGACCCGGCCCCTGCGACCGACCCGCGCGCGACCAGCGAGCTGAGGCGGCGGTGATCTCTACCCTCTGAGGGGAGCTCCATGGGAACCGACCCCTACGCCACCCTCGGCATCTCGCCCGCCGCCACCGACCCGGAGCTGCGCAGCGCCTACCGGCGCCTGGCCCAACTCCACCACCCCGACCACAATGGCGGCTCGGCGGAGTCGGCCATGCGCTTCGCCGAGATCCAGGAGGCGTACGCGCACGTGAAGCTGCTGCGCCGCAGCGCCGACCGCCCGAGCGCCGGGCCGACCGACGACGCGCTGGAGGCGAAGATCGCGCAGATGGAGGCGGAGCTGCGCCAGGCGCGCACCCAGCGGGAGCGCGCGACCCGGCACGCCGCGCGGAGCCGGCCGACCGCGCGGCCCCGCTCGACGTCCCCGGGAGAGCGTCCGGATCGGCCCGACGACGAAGCGCTCGGCTACGTGACGACCGACGACAGCTTCGCCAAGATCCTCGACGACTTCGCCGACGGGGTCACCGAGCAGATCGCCGATGCCCGCCAGGCCGCTCGAGACCGCGAGTCCGCCGGCGCATCCGGCCCGCGGCGACGGCCCCGGTCGGTTTCCGCGTGGATCGACGAGCTCGGCTCGCGGCTCACCGGCGGCGATCGCTGACGCCGCGGTGAGCGTCGCGCTGTATGACCCCGCCGAGCACCGTCCGCTCCGCGACGGGGTCTGGAGCGACGCCGGCGCCCGGGACGCGATCGCCGAGATCACCACCGACGCCGTCGACGCCTACCGGGGACCGGTTGACCTGTGGCCCAACCATCCCGCCGACATCGAGGGCGATGAACCGGTCCGGCCCCATCGCAACGTCTACTTCGGTGCCGGCGGCGTCGCCTGGGCGCTGCACCGCCTCGCGCAGGCGGGGCTGGGACCCCCACTGCCCGGCCTCGCGGCGCTCGCCGAGACCCTGCATGCGGACTATCTCGCCGCACCGGAGCTCACTCACCTGAAGACCGGGACCCCGCCCCCCGCACCCTCGCTGCTGTTCGGCGAGTCGGGCATCCTGCTCGCCGCGGAGGCGATCGCTCCCGGCGCGGAGCCGCGACGCCTCGACGCCCTGCACGCGGTCATCACCGCCAATGCGCGCAACCCGGCGCGGGAGCTGTGCTGGGGCTCGCCGGGCACGCTGCTCGCCGCCGGCGCGCTGTGGCGGCATACCGGGCAGTCGCGCTGGCGCGAGCTGTGGCGCGAAGGCGCCGGGTGGCTGTGTGAGCAGTGGCGCGAGCGGGTCTGGGTCCAACAGCTCTACGGCGAGACCCGTCGCTACGTCGGCGCCGGCCACGGCTTTGCCGGCAACGCGTCGGTGCTGCTCGCCGACGCCGACCTGCTCGGCGACGGGCGGGCGGCGACGTGCGCCCGGATCACCGAGACCGCCGTCGGGCTCGCCGTCGGCGAGGACGGGTGCGCGCAGTGGCCGGGGCTCGCCGACGTCGCCATCCCCCGGCGGCCGGTGCAGTGGTGTCATGGTGCGCCGGGGATCATCACCTCACTCGCCGCACTGCCCGCCGATCCGCAGCTCGATGCGCTGCTCAGCGCCGGCGGCGAGCTCACCTGGCGGGCCGGACCGCTGCGCAAGGGCGCGGGGCTGTGCCACGGCAGCGCCGGCAACGCGATGGCGCTGCTCGTCCTCGCCCAGCGCACCGGGGAGGAGCGCTGGCTGGCGCG
>CAZZWJ010000409.1:0-2193 GCA_964657875.1 uncultured Solirubrobacteraceae bacterium | reverse complement strand
CGATGATGAGTCGGGGCCCGGCTGGAACATGGAGGAGCCGACGCGGATCGGGCGCCTGGCGCGACGCTGGTGGGACGGCCTGGAGCGCCACGAGACGGTGCGCAGCCGATGAGCGGGCCGCGGGAGTTCGATCTCTGCGGGCCGCTGCCCGACGGGATCACGGTGCTGGAGGCGAGCGCCGGGACCGGCAAGACGTTCACGATCGCGACGCTCGCCGCCCGCTACGTCGCGGCCGGCATCGAGCTCGAGCGGATCCTGCTCGTGAGCTTCACCCGGATGGCCGCCGGTGAGCTGCGCGAGCGGGTGCGCGAGCGGATGATCGCCCTGGAGCGCGGACTCGCGACCGTGCTGGTCACCGGCGAACCGGCGGTCGATCCGGTCGTGACGCTGCTCGCCGCCGGCGACGCCGCGCGGGCACGGGCCAACCTCGCCCGCGCGATCGCGAGCTTCGACGCGGCGACGATCCTCACCACCCACAGCTTCTGTCAGGAGGTCCTCGGCGGGCTGGGGATCGCCGGCGACCTCGAAGACGAGGCGACGTTCGTGGAGGACCTCTCCGACCTGACCACCGAGGTCGTCGACGACCTGTACGTGCGCAAGTACCGCGACGTGGCGGCACCGTCGCTGCGTTTCGCCGACGCGGCCACGATCGCCCGCACGGCGATCGACACGTTCACCGCCCGGATCGCGCAGCCCGCCGACGGCGGCTACGACGAACGGGCCGCGCTCGCGCTCAAGGCCCGTGACGAGCTTGAGTCGCGCAAGCGCCGGCTGGGGGTGATGAGCTACGACGATCTCGTCAAGCGGCTGGGCGACGCGCTGCGCGGCAGCGCCGGCGAGGCCGCCCGGGTGCTGCTGCGAGGCCGGTTCACGGTCGCGCTCGTCGACGAGTTCCAGGACACCGACCCCGCGCAGTGGGAGATCCTGCGTGACGGGTTCGGACAGGCCGGGCAGACGCTCGTGCTCATCGCCGACCCCAAGCAGGCGATCTACGCCTTCCGCGGCGCCGACGTCTACGCCTACCTCGCCGCCACCCACGCCGCCTCCGACCAGGCGACGCTGCCGGTGAACTGGCGCTCTGACCAACCGCTCATCGACGCCCACGACGCGCTGCTCGCCGGCACCCAGCTCGGCCATCCCGGGATCGTGTACCTGCCGGTGCGCGCCGAGCCCCGCCACGCGGCCAGCCGGCTCACCGGCGCGCCGGACCCCGCGCCGATGCGCGTGCGGGTGGTGCGCCGCGACCACCCCGACGTGGCGCTGTCGGCCAGTGGCAAGTACGCCGCCAAGCCGTCGGCGCGCGAGCTGATCGCCGCCGACCTCGCCGCCGATGTCGCCACCCTGCTGGGGTCCGACGCCCACGTCGCGGGCTCTGCGGTCGCGCCGGGACACATCGCCGTGCTCGTGCGGATGCACCTGCAGGCCCAGATCGTCCAGCGGGCGCTGGAGGCGGCCGGCGTACCGGCGGTCGTCGGCGGTGACGGCAGCGTGTTCGCCTCCGACGCGGCGCGTGACTGGCTGGCGTTGATCGAGGCGCTGGAACGACCGTCGTCGGTCACCCGGGCCCGCGCCGCTGCGCTCACCGACTTCCTCGGCTGGTCGGCGGCGCGCCTGGCGGGCGCCGGTGACGCCTCGGCGGCGGGCCGCTCCGACGAGGCGTGGGAGGAGCTGCATCGCCGCCTGCACGAATGGGCGCGGATCCTGCGCGGTCGCGGCGTCGCCTCGCTGCTGGGCGCGATCACGAGCTCGCAGCGGCTCCCGGCGCGGGTGCTCGCCGACGCCGACGGCGAACGCCGGCTCACCGACCTGCGCCACATCGGCCAGTTGCTGCACGGCGCCGCGTCCGCCGACGGCCTGGGCCCCACGGCGCTCGCCGGCTGGCTGCGCGCGCGGATCAACGAGGACACCGGCGACGAGGAGCGCACCCGGCGCCTGGAGTCCGACGACGAGGCGGTCCAGATCCTCACCATCCACCGCAGCAAGGGCCTTGAATTCCCGGTCGTCTACGTCCCGTTTCTGTGGGAGAGCCGTGACTATGAGACCAAGGGGCCGATCGCGTTTCACGATCGCGACGGCCGCTTCACGCTCGACGTCTCACCGCAGGGACCCGACCGCAGCGCCCACGAGCGCGCCGGGCTCGCCGAGGATCGCGGCGAGGATCTGCGCCTCGCCTACGTCGCCCTCACCCGTGCG
>CAZZWJ010000408.1:0-2212 GCA_964657875.1 uncultured Solirubrobacteraceae bacterium | reverse complement strand
GCACGACTCCACGCTTCACATCGACTCCGACCAATCGCGCGGGGCGCGGCGTCCGAGCGGCCACGGCCGCCAACGTCGGTCCACGTCCGCACCCGAGGTCGACGACCGCGGCTCCCTCGGGCAGCGGCAGCGCGGCCGCCAAGTTCTCATGTCGCTCGGCGCCGAACACCGAGGCCGTTCTCAGCCGACCGCCAGCTCGCGCACCGGCCGGCACGGGCTGCCGACGCACAGGAACCTCGCGGGCAGCGAGCGGGTGACGACGCTGCCGGCGCCGACGACCGCGCCCGCACCGACCGTCACCCCGGGACAGACGATCACCCCGGCGGCCAGCCACGCGCCGTCCTCGACGGTCACCGGCTCCGCGGTCTCGGTCCCGGCCGCCCGCGTCGCCGGGTCCAGCGGATGCAGGGCGGTGATGAGCTGGACCCGCGGGCCGATCTGGACGTCGGCCCCGATCACCACCGGGGCGGAGTCGAGCACGATCGCCCCGTAGTTGATGAACGTGCGGGCGCCGATCTCGATCGCCGTGCCGTAGTCGCATTCAAACGGGGACATCACGACCGCGTCGTCGCCGATGGAGCCCAGCAGCGCCTGGAGCGCCGTGCGCCGCGCCTCGGTCTGTGCGAACGCCAGCGCGTTGAAGTCCTCACACCGGGTCCGGCAGGCGAGCCGCTGGGCGAGCAGACCGGGATCGTTGGCGTCGTAGGGCTCGCCGCGCAGCATCAGATCTCTGGCGGATCCGTGTCCCACAACAGATATATTAGAGGTGCGATGGGGACCCTCGCCGACCGCGCCTACGAGGACCTGCGGGATCGGGTCGTCACCCTCACGATCGCTCCCGGGGAGCCGATCGACGAAGACGGCGTCGCCCGGGATCTCGGCATGGGACGCACGCCGGTGCGCGAGGCGATCAAGCGCCTGGCGCTGGAGAAGCTCGTCACCGTCTACCCGCGCCGCGGCACGTTCGCCAGCGACATCAACATCACCGATCTCGCCCAGATCAGCGACGTGCGAACCGTGCTCGAGGGCCACGCCGCCGCCCGGGCGGCGCAGCGGCTCACCGATGTCCAGGCACTCCAGCTGCAGGGCCTGCTGCGCGAGCTCGACGCCGGTCATCGCGATGAGGACCACGCCGCGCTGATGGACCTCGACGGTCGCGTGCACCGGTTCATCTACCGCTGCGCGGACAACCCCTACCTCGCCGAGGCGTGCGATCGCCACTTCAACCTGTCGCTGCGCATCTGGCATCTGGCGCTCGCGCGCATGCCGGGCCTGGTTCGCCACGTCCAGGACCACCGCGACGTGCTGGGGGCGATCGCCGCCCGAGACGCGCCCGCCGCCCAGGCGAAGCTCACCGACCACATCCAGGAGTTCGAGCGCGCGATCCGCGACATCCTCTGATCCGCCGCCACCGACCCGGCGGACGCCGTCGTCTCACCCTGGGTGGGGGAACACGACGACCGTCTGCAGCTCGGTGAACGTGTGCATCACGTGGGCGCCGCCGACCCGGCCGATCCCGCTGTCGCTGCCGGCCCGGCCGCCGAACGGAAGCTGGGGCTCCCAGTAGTTGGTCGACTGATTGACGTTCACCCAGCCGCTGCGGACCGAGTCGGCGAACCGCATCCCGGCCGCGAGGTCGGCGGTGAAGATCGCCGACAGCAGGCCGTAGGGGGAGGCGTTGGTGAGCGCGATCGCGTCCGTCAGCGAGTCGATGGCGACGATCGGGGCCACCGGGCCGAACGTCTCCTCGGTGGCGACGAGCGCGTCGCGCGGGACCCCGTCGAGGATCGTCGGTTGCCAGTAGAGGTCGCTGCCGAGACCGGGCTCACGCGACCCACCGCACACCAGCCGGGCGCCCCGGGCCCGGGCGTCGGCGACGTGTTCGTCCATCTTGACGGCGACCGCCTCGTTGTTGAGCGGCCCCATCGTCGTCTCAGCGGCGAACGGGTCCCCGAGCACGATCGCCTCCGCGACCCGAGCCGCCAGCGCCGCTGCGAACTCGTCATGGACCTCGCGCGCGACGAGCAGCCGCTCGCCGGCGGTGCAGCTCTGCCCGGCGCACAGAAAGCACGCGGTCATCGCCGCCTCGACGGCCGCCGGGAGGTCGGCGTCGGCGAGGACGACCAGCGGCCCGTTGCCGCCCATCTCCAGCAGCGTCGCCTTGCCGGCGCCCGCGAGCGCGACCGAGCGGCCGGTCGCGGTGGAGCCGATG
>CAZZWJ010000407.1:0-2213 GCA_964657875.1 uncultured Solirubrobacteraceae bacterium | reverse complement strand
CACCTGCTGCTCGCCCTGTCGGCGAGTCCGGGCGGTGCCGGGGACGCGCTGCGCGCCGCCGGGGCCGATCGCGACTCGCTGCATACGGCGCTCGGCGAGGTGCGCGGATCGCACCGCGTCACCGACCAGAGTCCCGAGGACAAGTTCCAGGCGCTTGAGAAGTACGGCCGCGACCTCACCGAGGCGGCGTCGGCGGGCAAGCTCGACCCGGTGATCGGCCGCGACGACGAGATCCGCCGCGTGATCCAGGTGCTCAGCCGCCGCACCAAGAACAACCCCGTCCTGATCGGCGAGCCCGGCGTCGGCAAGACGGCGATCGCCGAGGGTCTCGCCCAGCGGATCGTGTCCGGCGACGTGCCGGAGGGTCTGCGCGACCGCCGCGTCATCTCCCTCGACGTCGGCGCGCTCATCGCCGGGGCCAAGTACCGCGGGGAGTTCGAGGACCGGCTGAAGGCCGTCCTCAAGGAGGTCGCCGACGCCGCCGGGACCGTGGTCCTGTTCATCGACGAGCTGCACACGATCGTCGGCGCGGGCGCCTCGGAGGGCGCCGTCGACGCCGCCAACCTGCTCAAGCCGATGCTCGCCCGCGGGCAGCTGCGCGCCGTCGGCGCGACCACCCTCGACGAGTACCGCAAGTACATCGAGAAGGACGCCGCGCTGGAGCGCCGCTTTCAGCCGGTGTTCGTCGGCGAGCCGTCGGTGGCTGACACGATCGCGATCCTGCGCGGCCTCAAAGGTCGCTACGAGGTCCATCACAAGGTCCGCATCCTGGATTCGGCGCTCGTCTCCGCGGCCACCCTCTCCCAGCGCTACATCGCCGATCGCTTCCTGCCCGACAAGGCGATCGACCTCATCGACGAGGCCGCGTCGCGGATCCGGATGGAGATCGATTCCAAGCCGACCGAGATCGACGAGGTCGACCGCCACATCATGCAGCTGGAGATCGAGCTGCAGTCACTCGGCGACGCATCCGACGACGATGGGGCGACCGCTGCGCGACGTGAAGAGCTCGAGCACAGCCTCGCCTCCGAGCGCGAGCGCTCCGACGCGATGCACGCCGAGTGGCAGCGTGAGAAGGAGACCCTCGGTGCGGTCGCCGAGGTCGGCGCGCTGCTCGAGCGGGCCCGGATCGATCTGGAGCGCGCCCAGCGCGAGGCCGATCTCGGACGCGCCGCCGAGCTGCAGTACGGGACGATCCCGGATCTCGACAAGCGCCTCGTCGAGGCCGAGGCCCGGGAGGCGCAGGCCCACGAGTCCGGAGCTGCCGCCCGCTTCCTCAAGGACGTCGTCGACGCCGAGGACGTCGCCGAGATCGTCGCCAAGTGGACGGGCGTGCCGGTGACGCGCCTGCTCGAGGGCGAGGTCCAGAAGCTCGTGCACATGGAGGACCGCCTGCACCAGCGGGTGATCGGCCAGGACGAGGCGGTGCAGGCCGTGTCGGCGGCGCTGCGGCGTTCGCGCGCGGGCCTGTCGGATCCCGATCGCCCGATCGGGACGTTCCTCTTCCTCGGCCCGACCGGCGTCGGCAAGACCGAGCTCGCGCGGTCGCTGGCGGAGTTCATGTTCGATACCCCCGAGGCGATGGTCCGCATCGACATGAGCGAGTACATGGAGAAGCACTCCGTCTCGCGCCTGGTCGGGGCGCCTCCCGGCTACGTCGGCTATGAGGAGGGCGGTCAGCTCACCGAGGCGGTCCGCCGCCGCCCCTACTCCGTGGTCCTGCTCGACGAGGTCGAGAAGGCCCACCCCGATGTCTTCAACACGCTGCTGCAGGTGATGGACGACGGCCGGCTCACCGACGGTCAGGGACGCACGGTGTCGTTCAAGAACGTCGTGCTGATCATGACGTCGAACATCCCGGGCGGGCGGATCGGCGCCGAGGGCCACTTCCGACCCGAGTTCATCAACCGCCTGGACGACATCGTCGAGTTCGCGGCGCTGTCGCGCGACGAGATCGGCTCGATCGTCGACCTGCAGGTCGCCCTGGTGACCGGCCGCGTCGCCGAGCGGGGGATCGCGATCACACTCACCGACGAGGCCCGGACCCTGATCGGCAACCTCGGCTACGACCCGACCTACGGGGCCCGGCCGCTGAAGCGGGTGATCCAGAAGCGGCTCGTCGATCCGCTCGCGCTCGCGCTGCTGGAGGGCCGCTTCACCGCCGGCGACACGGTCGCCGTGCCGGCGTCGGGGAGCCACTACACGGTCAGCTC
>CAZZWJ010000406.1:0-2213 GCA_964657875.1 uncultured Solirubrobacteraceae bacterium | reverse complement strand
CAGCCAGGGGTGGCATGTGCACAACAAGGGCTTTGTCTGGGAGCGCCCGCTCCGCAAGGCGGATCTCGAGGCCCTGGGCGACCGAGCGCCCGCAGGTGCGATCCTCGGGGCCCGAGTCGAGCACCTCGTCGCCAAGGCCGCGTTGATCGCGGACGACCCTGACGTCTACTTCACGACCCCTCATTTCGACGGCTACCCGACGGTGCTCGTGCGGCTGGAGCAGATCCCGCTCGACGAGCTGCAGGAGCTGATCGTCGAGGCGTGGTTGGTCCGGGCGCCCAAGCGTCTGGCGCGCGGTTACATCGCCGCGCACCTCTCCGATCTCCGATAGCCGAGATCGCCGGTCGATCCGAGCCTGGTCGCGCGATCGACCGCGACGCGATGGGCCTAACCCCCCGCGGCCGTCAGCCCAACCGCGGCGCTCACGAGCTCGGCGTTGCTGGTGGCATCTGCACCGTCGGGAAGGGTCAGGACGTCCTCGAGTCCCACCCGGACATCGTGGCCGGCCACCGCCCCGGCCGCCACCACCTCCCAGGTCAGTCGGCCGGAGCCGTGCCAGAGCTGCGGGACGCCGTCCGGGACGAGCCGGGCGATGGCGCGGGCCTCCTCGACGCCGCCGTGGACCTCCACGAGCGCCCGGACGACCTGATGGGCGAACACGCTGTCGGTGAGGGTCTCGGCGTCCGCCGGCGTCGAGAGCCCGGCCTCGACGCCGATCCCGGCGTGCAGCGCGGTGCGGGCGATCCCGGCCCAGCCGAGCTCGGAGAGGTTCACCGAGACGAAGTCCGGCGGGTGGCGCCAGGTCTTCACCGCGGCAGCGCGGGCGAACGGGTCACGCAGGATCGCCTCGCTGGTCGACAGCCCGACCGGCAGGCCGGGCACCGCCGCGCGGATCGCCGCCACCGCCGCGTCGCACGCGGCGGCATCCATGGTCGGAAAACCGTTCCCATCGCGCGGGTGCAGGTGCACCGCGAACGCGCCGGCGGCGCGCACGGCGATCGCGTCGGCCGCCAGTTCATCCGGGGTCTGCGGGACCGCCGGGTGCTCACCGCGGGAGCGCCCGCCATTCAGGCAGGCCTTCACCGCCATGTCGTCATCCTCGCGAGCGGACCCGGCTTGCGGCCCGGACGCGGCTGCCTGAAACGCATCGTGATCGAGCATGTCACGTTCGGGCCCGGCCACCGGGCGCCCGCGCGGTGCCACGCCGCAGTGTCGGCGCCGCGGATCGCCGCCCCGGTAGCGTCGCGGGGCATGTACGACGTCGCCGCGCTCCGCGCCCGCATCCCCGCCCTGCGAACCGCAACCGCGTTCTTCGACGGTCCCGGCGGCTCCCAGACACCCGCCGAGGTCGCGCAGGCGATCGCCGCCGCGCTCACCGCGCCGCTGGCCAACCAGGGCACCGTGACCGAGGCGGCCCGCAACGCCGAGACGATCGTCAGCGACGCCCGGGCCGCGATCGCCGACCTGCTCGGCGCGCCGCCCCAAGGCGTCGTCTTCGGGCGCTCGATGACCCAGCTCACCTACGACCTCGCGCGCACGCTCGCGGACGGGTGGGCGTCCGGGGACGAGATCGTCGTCACGCGCCTGGATCACGACGCCCACATCCGACCTTGGATCCAGGCCGCCGAGCGTGCCGGGGTGACCGTGCGCTGGGTCGACTTCGACGGCGGACGGGACGGCTCCGGCGAGCTCACCGCCGAGCACGTCGCCGCCCAGCTCACCGACCACACCCGGCTGGTCGCGGTCACCGGCGCCTCGAACCTGATCGGGACCCGACCGCCGGTCGCCGAGATCGCGAAGCTCGCCCACGACGCCGGTGCCCGGCTCTCCCTCGACGCCGTCCACCTCGCCGCCCATGCGCCGATCGACCTCGATGCGCTGCACGCCGACTTCCTGCTGTGCTCGCCCTACAAGTTCCTCGGACCCCATTGCGGGGTGCTCGCGGCGGCGCCCGAGCTGCTCGACACGCTGCACCCCGACAAGCTCCGGCCGTCGAGCGACGACGTGCCCGAGCGCTTCGAGCTCGGCACCCTCCCGTATGAACTGCTCGCGGGGGTGACGGCGGCCGTCGACGTGATCGCGTCGCTGAGTGACCCCGCCTCGGCGTCCGACCCCGATCCTGCCCCGGGCTCCCACCCCGACCCCGCCTCGGCCTCCGACCGCCGGGCTCGCCTCCACGATGCGATGACCGCCGTCGAGGCCCACGAGGACAC
>CAZZWJ010000405.1:0-2222 GCA_964657875.1 uncultured Solirubrobacteraceae bacterium | reverse complement strand
GCACCCGGTCGATCGCGAACTCGGCGACGGTGTCGGCGAGCAGCGACTGCTCGTCGTCGGGGGTGAGGTCGAAGAGGCGCGGGCCTCGGCTGCCCGCGGCCCGCGGCTGGCGCGCCGGGGAGGCGCGACGCTGCGCGGCGGCAAACGTGCGCCCGGCGCGGGTGGCGGTCTTGGCGCCCCCGCGGCTGGCGTCGTGCAGGAGCTTCACCGCGCCGTCGCGGATCCCGAGCCGGTCCAGCGCCTCGGAGGCCGCGACGCGCTGCAGCATCCGGAGACTGACCGCCATCGAACGGTCACGGAGCTTTGCCGCGTCGGCCATCGAGCGCCACCGTATCAAGCGCCGCCGGGTGAGCTGGGCGGCGGCTTACGATGTGCAGACGATGATCGCCGCCCCCTGCCACCGATGCGCGTCCTGATCGCCGAGGACGAACTGCGCCTCGCCGACGCGGTTGCGCGGGGCCTGCGCCGGGCGGGGATGGCCGTCGACGTCGCCCCCGACGGCGCCTCGGCGCTCGCCAAGGCCCGCGGGGTGCGTTATGACGTGCTCGTGCTCGACCGCGACCTGCCGGTCCTCCACGGCGACGAGGTCTGCCGGGCGGTTCGCACCGAGCGACCCGAGACCGGCATCCTCATGCTCACCGCCGCCGGGACGCTCGAGGAGATGATCGAGGGCCTGTCACTCGGCGCCGACGACTATCTGGCCAAGCCGTTTCGCTTCGCCGAGCTCATCGCCCGCGTGCACGCGCTCGCGCGCCGCGCGGCCCCCAGCCGCCCGCCGGTGCTCCGCCACGGCGACCTCGAGCTCGATCCGGCCCGCCGGCGGCTCACGCGCGCCGACGAGGAGCTCGTGCTCGCGCGCAAGGAGTTCGCCGTCCTCGAGACGCTGATGGCCGCCGAGGGCGCGACGGTCTCGGCCGAACAGCTGCTGGAACGCGTCTGGGATGAGCACACCGACCCGTTCACCAACGTGGTGCGGATGACGATCATGACGCTGCGGCGCAAGCTCGGGGAGCCGCCGGTGGTCCAGACGGTGATCGGCGTCGGCTATCGGATGGCGTGATGGACGAGGACCTCGCCTCCGGGCGCCGCGCGGTGCCGACGCGCACGATCCGCCTGCGTCTCACCGCGCTCTACGGATCGGTGTTCCTCGCCTCCAGCGCGGCGCTGCTCACCCTCACCTACTTCGTCGTGCGCCACACGTTGCACACGCGTCACCCGTCACGCATGGCCCTGGAGCATCTCGGGCTGCACACGTTCTATGAATACGGCTTTCGGCCGGGGACCCGCAACGCGCGGCTGCTGCACGGGCTGACGCAGAGCATCAACAACCAGGCGCTGCAGCGGCTGCTCGCCGAGTACGTCATCTCGCTGTTCGTCATCACCGCGGTCGCCGCGCTCGTCGGCTGGTGGCTGGCCGGCCGGGCCCTGCGGCCGCTGCGCCGGATCACCGCCGCGGCGCGGCGGGTCTCAGGTGAGAACCTGGGCGAGCGGATCGACCTGCAGGGCCCCGACGACGAGCTCAAGGAGCTCGCGACGACGTTCGACGGGATGCTCGAGCGCCTCGACGGCGCGTTCGCCAGCCAGCGCCATTTCGTCGCCAACGCCTCCCATGAGCTGCGCACGCCGCTGGCGATCATGCGGACCGAGATCGACGTCGCGCTCGAGGATCCGCGGGCGAGCCCGGCGGAGCTGCGCCGGATGGGGGAGACCGTTCGGGACAGCGTGGACCGCTGTGAGGAGCTGATCGCCAGCCTGCTCGTGCTCGCCCGCAGCGAGGGCAGCGCCGGCCATGAGGAGCCGATCGACCTGGCGGCGCTCGCCGGCGACTGCGTCACCGACCTGCGCGGGCAGGCCGCCCTGGCCGAGGTGCAGATCGACTCGGCGCTGGCGCCGGCCTGGGTCGACGGGGACCCGCGGCTGCTCGACCGCCTGCTCGCCAACCTGCTCGACAACGGGATCCGCCACAACGTCGCCGGTGGTCGGCTGCTGATCGCGACCGAGACCCGCGGCGAGCACGCATGCGTGCGGGTGATCAACGGCGGGGCGCGCATCGACCCCGAGGTGGTCGACGAGCTCATGTCGCCGTTTCGCCGGCTCTCCCGCGCGGCCGGCGGTTTCGGACTCGGGCTCTCGATCGTGCGCTCGATCGCGGCCGCTCACCGCGGCGTCGCGCGGCTGCGCTCACCCGCCGACGGTGGCCTGGAGGTCGTGGTCGAGCTGCC
>CAZZWJ010000404.1:0-2233 GCA_964657875.1 uncultured Solirubrobacteraceae bacterium | reverse complement strand
CGCGACGCTGAGCCCCACCGTGCCTGCGGGCACTGGGGACGGTGAGCAGTTCGGCTTCATCCAGGTCGAGGTCCCGTGGCCGCTCGGCCCGACGGACGGCCGGTACGTGATGCGCGACGGGCCGGGGTCGGAGGCGATCTCGCACGTGATCGTCGTGCAGACCCTCGGCGGCGCCCGGCGGGGCCGCACCTCCCGGCTCACGCGCGGGCGCGCGATGGCCGCCGATCCGGGCTCGGAGCCGGTGAGCGTCGGGCGGGCCACGGTGATCACCGCACAGCGGCTCGCCGACCCGGCGGCCGCCCGCAGCTGGATGAACGCCGCCGGCGACGGGGAGCTCGACGACGCGCTGCGCGCGCTGGGGCGGCTGCTGCACGCCCAGCGGATCGCCGCCGCCGATCCCACCGCCCCGGTGGTGGGACGCCGGCGCCTGCTCAGCGCCCGGGCGGGGTGGGGCAACGGCGACGCGGTGGCGGCCGGGCGCTTCGCCCAGGCCCGGGACCTGCGGGTCGGCGGCAATGGCGATGGTCGCCCCCGGCGTCGCGGGTCCACTGCGGAGGTGCGGCTCGCCGCCCTGCTCGCCGGTCGCCAGCCCGGGCTCGCCTGCGAGGAGCTCGTCCTGCGCGCGCGCTCAGACCTCGACGCCGATCGTCCCCGCGAGGCCGCCCTACAGGTGCTCGTCGCCCTCGACGCCGCGCTCGCCGAGCTCGCCGTGGACGCGTCGGCGACGTCGCTGGCTCCCCGTCTGGAGGAGCTGCGCGACCGCCGCCGGGCCGTCGCCACCGCCGCCCAGGCGGCGCTCGCCGGACTCCCCACCGCGGCGCAGTCGGGCGACGTCGCGGAGACGGTCCGCGGGATCGAGGCGGCGCTGCGGGCGCGTGCGGCGGACGCCGGGCGCGGCGGTTAGGCTTTTCCGTATCGAACAGCTGCCCGACAGCGTCGCGCCGTATCCGGGGATCTCCTCCCGGGCCTATGAGCACCCGGCCGACCGGGCGGCGACCGCCGCGCTGCACGCGGTGCCGATGCTCGACACGGTCGTGCGCCGGCTCGTCGAGTTCCGGTATGAGCGGGCACTGCGCCAGTCGATGCTCGGCAGCGCGGTCCAGATCGGCGAGCACCAGCTGCCCGACGTGTGGGCCTCCTACCGCGGCGTGGCCCGGATCCTCGACATGCCCGCCGACCACGACGTCTACGTGAGCGCGTCGATCAACTGGAACGCGATGACGATCGGCTCCCGGCGGCCGATGATCGTGCTCGGATCAAACCTGCTCGCGCAGCTCGGCCCCGGCGAGCAGCGGACCGTGATCGCCCACGAACTCGGTCACATCCTCTCCGACCACGTGCTGTACACGACGGCGCTGAACATCCTGCTCGCCGCCGGCGGTGGCCTGCCGCTCGGACTCGGGCTGCCGGTGCGCGCGGTCCGGGCCGTGCTGCTGGAGTGGATGCGGGCCGCCGAGCTGTCGTGCGACCGCGCAGCGACGCTCGCGGTGCGAGATCCGCAGATCGTCTGCCGGGCGCTGATGGTGCTCGCGGGCGGCCTGCCGGCCGACCGGCTGAACCTCGACGCGTTCATGGCCCAGGCGATGGACTACGAGGGCTGGGACGACAGCCATGACCGGGTGCGTCGCTTCCTGCACGAGCTCGACACGACTCACGACAACGCCGTGCGCCGGGTCTCGGAGGTGATGCGCTGGGTGCGCAGCGGCGAGTACGACCGCATCCAGCGCGGTGAGTACGTGCGCCGCGGCGAGGAGAACCCGGCCCGCGCGGAAGCCGGAGAGGCGTTCGACTTCTACGCCGAACGCTTCCGCACGACCCTCAGTGAGGTCGGCGACAACATCTCCTCGGTCGGTGAGCAGATGGGCCAGGCGAGCGGCCAGGTCGCCGAATGGCTGCGCGGCCGGGGCCCGCGCGGCGGCGATGGCTGAGCCCGGCTCGGACGCGGCGGCGGTGGGTGACGGTGCAGCGGGGGTGACGCGGGGAGTGATGGAACCTACCCCCGCCCGGCCGAGGTAGAACAACATCACCCCCCCGGTACCCGGCGTCGCGGCCGGCGCCCGGCGACGCGGTGATCGCCGGCCCTGGAGACCACGAGCTCACGCGGGGCCTTGACATCGGAATAGTTTCGATATATCTTTGACGCATCGTCGATATCACGATGACATTCCAAAACCTTCCAAAGGACAATCTATGACTGGTGCACACGCACAACAGTGGTCCGGGCCAGGCGCCT
>CAZZWJ010000403.1:0-2235 GCA_964657875.1 uncultured Solirubrobacteraceae bacterium | reverse complement strand
GGGCCTTGCGTGCCGGCTTGGCCGGGGTCTTGCGCGCCGGCTTGGTTGACGCCGAGTCCGCGTCGCCCCCCGACTTGGTGGCGGCGGGCTCATCGGAGTCACCGGAGCGGACCTCGGCGAGGCTCGCCTCCAGTGCGGCCATCAGGTCCGGGGCGGGCAGCGACTCCTCGGCTTCGGGCACCACCGCGATCTCCTCGCCGGCCGCCTTGCGCTCGATCAGATCCAGCACCCGCTCGCGATAGTCGTCGGTGAACCGCGCGGGGTCGAAGTCGGCCGCCAGCGACGCGATCAGCTGCTGGGCCATCTTCAGCTCGCGCTCGCTCGCCGGGGCGTCGGCGAGCCCGTCGAGCTCGTCGATGCGATCGGGTGACAGGACCTCGTCGCCGAACAGCATCGTTGACAGCCCCAGCGCGTCGCCGATCGGGCGCAGCGCGCACAGCTGCTGCTTGGAGCGGATGACGATCCGTCCGATCGCCACCTTGCCGGCCTCGCCCATCGCCTCCATCAGCAGCCGGTAGGCCTTGGCGCCGCCGGCGCCGGGCGCCAGGTAGTAGGAGTGGTCGTAGTAGATCGGGTCGATCTCCGCGAGGTCGACGAACTCCTCGATGTCGATCGTGTGGTTGGCCTTGGGGTCCAGCGCGTCGAGCTCGTCGGGGGCGATCAGCACGTAATGCTCGGGACTGACCTCAAAGCCCTTGACGATGTCCTCGAAGGCGACCTCGTCGCCGGTCGAGGGGTCGACGCGCTTCTGCTTGATCCGCGCGCCGGTCTTCGCCGACAGCTGATGGAAGCGCACCGTCTTGGGCGACGTCGCGCTGTACATCTTCACGGGCACGTTGACGAGGCCGAAGCTGATCGCTCCACTCCAGATGGCTCGGGGCATGGACGCTTTCTATACCCAGAGGGCGCGCCGGGCAAGCCCCGGGCGGCGAGTTGCCGGCGTTGGGGGGACTAGCGGCCGATGGACGACATGTCGGGGTATCGATCCCCCGCCGCGGCGCCGACCGGCGCCAGCTCGTCCAGGCGCCGCAGATCGTCGGCGGTCAACTCGAGCTCGGTCGCCTGGGCGTTCTGCTCCAGGTAGGTGCGCCGCTTGGTCCCCGGGATCGGGACGACGTCGTCGCCCTGGGCCATGACCCACGCGAGTGCCAGCTGGCCGGGGGTGCAGTCCTTCTCCTGCGCGATCTCCCCCACGCGTTGCACCAGCGCCAGGTTGTGGTCGAGGTTGGCGGTCTGAAAGCGGGGGCTGGAGCGGCGGAAGTCGCCGGGCTCCAGGTCCTCCGGGGAGGCGATCGTGCCGGTGAGAAACCCCCGCCCGAGCGGGCTGTAGGCGACCAGGCCGATCCCCAGCTCCCTCAGCGTCGGGATGATCCGGGCCTCGATGTCACGGCTCCACAGCGAGTACTCCGACTGCAGCGCCGAGATCGGGTGCACCGCGTGGGCGCGACGGATCGTCTCCGCGCCGGCCTCCGAGAGGCCGAGGAAGCGGACCTTGCCGGCGTCGACGAGCTCCGCCATCGCGCCGACGGTCTCCTCGATCGGCACGTCGGGGTCGACCCGGTGCTGGTAGTAGAGGTCGATGTGATCGAGGTTCAGGCGCCGCAGCGAGGCATCGCACGCCGCGTGCACGTAGTCCGGCCGCCCGCAGATCGATCGCGCGGTGGGGCGCTCGCGGTCACGCACCATCCCGAACTTGGTGGCGAGGACGATCTCGTCCCGGCGGTCGGCGATCGCCTCACCGACGAGTCGCTCGTTGTCGCCGAAGCCGTACTGGTCGGCGGTGTCGAGAAAGTCGATCCCGAGCGTGAGCGCGTGGTGGATCGTCGCGATCGCCTCCGACTCATCCGCGGTGCCGTAGAACTCCGACATCCCCATGCAGCCGAGGCCCTCCGCACTCACCTGCAGGCCCTGCTCTCCCAGCGCGCGTTGATTCATGGAGCCGGAGCCTAGTTCCCGGCGATCTCACGTTCGGCGGCCGGGGAGCGTTTGATGGGGGACATGGCCCTCGCACCCTTTCAGACGCTGATCGACGCCCACGGCCGGGCGGTGCACCGTTTCCTGACCGCGTCGGTCGGGGCCCACGACGCCGACGACTGCTGGCAGGAGACGTTCCTGGCGGCGCTGCGCGCCTACCCCCGACTGCCCCATACGACCAACCTGCGGGGGTGGCTGCTCACGATCGCGCATCGCAAGGCGATCGATCACGTCCGGGCGCGAGCGCGGCGACCGGTCCCG
>CAZZWJ010000402.1:0-2241 GCA_964657875.1 uncultured Solirubrobacteraceae bacterium | reverse complement strand
CCTGCTCACAGGTGCCGTGGCGGTGCCGATCGACCTGCGCCTCGGTGAGGCCGAACGGGCGCCGCGACTGCGCGGGGCGGCGCTCGTGCTGGACGGGTCGGCTCCCGAGATGCCTCCTGAGACCCGCTCCGGGAGCGATCCGGTGGGGCTCGGCGAACCGGCGCCGGGGGCGCCCGCAACCGTCGTCTACACCTCGGGGACGACCGCCGGACCCAAGGAGGTGACGCTCACCTACGACAACTGGCTGTGGAACGCGATCGGATCCGCGCACGCGCTCGGGCTGGACCCCGAGGAGCGGTGGCTGTGCCCGATGCCGCTCGCCCACGTCGGCGGCCTGTCGATCGCGCTGCGCAGCACCATCTACGCGACCACGGTCCTGCTTCAGGAGCGCTTCGACGCCGCGGCGGCGCTCACCGCGCTCATGGACCCCGCCGAGCGCGTGACGCTCGTCTCACTCGTGCCGACGATGCTCTCCCGGCTGCTCGACGCCGGCCTCAGCCAACCGCCGACGCTGCGCCGGGTGCTGCTCGGCGGCGGCCCGATCCCCGCCGCGTTGCTGGAGCGCGCGGCGGCGGCGAGGGTCCCGGTGTCGCCGTCGTTCGGGATGACCGAGACCTGCTCACAGATCGCCACCGACGGCTTCGCCGTGCTCGGCGCCGAGCTCTCGCTCACCGACGCGGGCGAGCTGCTCGTCCGCGGCCCCAGCGTGTCGCTGGGCGCGCTGGCCCCCGACGGCTGGCTGCACACCGGTGACCTGGCGACGCTCGACGCATCCGGACGCCTGGAGATCGTCGGCAGGCTCGCCGACACGATCGTCTCCGGCGGCGAGAACGTCGCCCCGACCGAGGTCGAGGCGGTGCTCCTCGAGCACCCCGCGGTCGGGGATGCGGCCGTCCTGGGCCGGGTCGATGCCCAGTGGGGGGAGGCGGTGATCGCCCAGGTCGTCGTCCGCGACGCCGCGGGCGTGGGGGAGGGGCTCGCCGCCGAGCTGCGCCGCTTCTGTGCCGAGCGCCTGGCCGGGTTCAAGGTGCCCAAGGCGATCGAGTTCGTCGCCGAGATCCCGCGCGGCCCGACCGGCAAGCTCCAGCGCCGGGCCCTGCGCTGATCGCGTTCACGGCGGACGGTGGCTCGCGCGGCGCCCCGGCGATTACCCTCTCTGAGAGCGAGATGACCCCGATCGACCCCGACAGCTACCGCGCCGACAGCCGCGAGCACTGGGACACCGCCGCCGCGGGCTGGGGACGGGCGGCAGACCGGCTCGTGGACTGGGCGACGGGCGTGTCGGTGACGATGGTCGACGCGCTCGCCCTGCAGCCCGGCGACCGCGTCCTCGAGCTCGCCGCCGGCCCCGGTGACACCGGCTTCATGGCCGCCGAGCTGATCGCCCCCGGTGGGACGCTGATCTGCTCCGACGGCTCGGAGGGCATGCTCGAGGTGGCCCGTGAGCGGGCGGCGGCGCGGGCGCTTGACAACGTCGAGTTCCGGCTGTTGGACCTCGAGTGGATCGATGTTCCGACCGCGTCGGTCGACGCGGTGCTGTGCCGGTGGGGGATCATGCTGATCCTCGATCCACCGGCCGCCGCCCGGGAGATCCGGCGGGTGCTGCGCCCCGGTGGCCGGGCGGCGATCGCCGTCTGGGATCTGCCCGAGCGCAACCCGTGGACGACGATCCCCCGGCGCGTGCTGCATGAGCTCGGTCACGCGCCCGCACCGGATCCCGACGCCCCCAACCAGTTCTCCCTCGCGGCCCCCGGAAGGCTCGGCGAGCTGCTCGCCGACGCGGGGCTGATGGACGTGACGGTCGGCGCGGTGGCGATGCCGCGGACGTTCGCCGACCTCGAGGAGTACCTCGGCTTCGTGAGCGAGCTCGCCTCCTCGGTTGGCGCCGTCGTCCGTGACCTGGCTCCCGCCGACCGGGCCGCGCTGCACGAGCGCCTCGCCCGGGAGCTCGCACCGTTCACCGACACCGACGGTTCGATCTCGCTGCCCTCGAGCTCACTCGTCGCCGTCGCCGGCGCCTGACCCGCCGCCGGTCGTCTCACCGTCGCCGGCACCCGACGCCGGTCGTCTGCCCCGCTGCAGCGGTCTGACCGGAAAGTTGCACGCTGAACGCGGGGTTGCAGCGCTTGTGGCTGCCGGGACGGGCCGTGAGCCTGGGCCGATATGCGCTTCTCACGACGTCTCCCGCTCACCGCCGTCGCGGCCCTCGGCCTCACCGTCGCCTCCTCCGGCGGCGTCGCA
>CAZZWJ010000401.1:0-2269 GCA_964657875.1 uncultured Solirubrobacteraceae bacterium | reverse complement strand
AGCTTCATGCGCGGCGCCGACGCGTGGGCGGGCACGATCAAGTCCGGCGGCAAGACCCGCCGCGCGGCCAAGATGATCGTGCTCGACATCGATCATCCCGACATCCGTGACTTCATCTGGTGCAAGGCCAAGGAGGAGGACAAGGCCGCGGCGCTGCGTGACGCCGGCTTTGACATGTCGATCGACGGTGACGGCTTCTACTCGATCCAATACCAGAACGCGAACAACTCCGTGCGCGTCTCCGACGCGTTCATGAAGGCCGTCGAGGCCGGTGCGGACTGGCACCTCACCTCGCGGGTCACCGGCGAGCCGGTCGGCGATCCGATCCCCGCCCGCGACCTGATGCGCGACATCGCCGAGGCCGCGTGGCGCTGCGCGGACCCGGGCGTCCAGTACGACACGATCATCAACGAATGGCACACGAGCCCGGAGTCGGGACGCATCAACGCCTCCAACCCGTGCAGTGAGTACATGCACGTCGACGACTCGGCCTGCAACCTCGCGTCGTTGAACCTGATGAAGTTCCGCCGTCCTGACGGCACGTTCGACGTCGAGTCCTTCACCCACGCGGTCGACATCGTCTTCCTCGCCCAGGAGATCGTCGTCTCGCCGTCCAGCTATCCGACCGAGCAGATCGGCGACAACGCCCGCGCGTTCCGCCAGCTCGGGATGGGCTACGCGAACCTCGGCGCCTACCTGATGGCCGATGGCGTCCCGTATGACTCCGACGCGGGCCGGGGCACGGCGGCGGCGATCACGGCGCTGATGACCGGACGGGGTTACCTCGGGTCGGCGCGGATCGCGGCGGCGATGGGCGCCTATGACCACTACGCCGAGAATCGCAGCGCCCATAACCGGGTGATGCGGATGCACCGTGACGCGTCCTACCGGATCCCGGTGGAGGACTGCCGTGACGGCGATCTGCTCGACGCGGCGCGGTCCACCTGGGATCAGGCGGTGAGTGCCGGCGAGAGTCACGGCTACCGCAACGCCCAGGCGACGGTGATGGCCCCGACGGGCACCATCAGCTTCCTCATGGATTGCGACACGACCGGCGTGGAGCCCGACTTCTCGCTGGTGAAGTTCAAGGAGCTGGTCGGTGGCGGTCAGATGACGATCGTCAACAAGACGGTGCCGCTGGCGCTCAAGACGCTCGGCTACGCCGACGCGCATATCGAGCAGATCATCGCGTTCGTCAACGAGAAGGGCACGATCGTCGGGGCGCCCGGCATCGAGGCCGAGGACCTGCCGGTGTTCGACGTCGCGGTCGGCTCACGGGCGATCTCCTACATGGGCCACATCAAGATGATGGGCGCGATCCAGCCGTTCCTCTCGGGCGCGATCTCAAAGACCGTGAACATGCCCCAGACGGCGACCGTCGAGGACATCGCCGACGCCTACACGCAGGCCTGGCACCTCGGCGTCAAGGCGCTGGCGATCTACCGCGACGGATCCAAGACCGCCCAGGCGCTGCGCACCGATGCCCAGACCCAGGCGCCGGCGGCCGTCGACGTGCAGGCCGAGATCGATAAGGCGGTCAAGGACGCGCTGGCCAAGGTCGGGCCCAAGCGCCGGCGGATGCCGCGCGAGCGTCAGTCGATCACCCACAAGTTCTCGATCGGGGGCCACGAGGGCTACATCACCGCCGGTATGTATGAGGACGGCACCGTCGGTGAGATCTTCCTCACCGACATCGGCAAGGAGGGGTCGACGCTGCGCGGGATGATGAACGCGTTCGCGACGGCGATCTCCCTGTCGCTGCAGTACGGGGTGCCGCTGGAGACCCTCGTGCGCAAGTTCAGCTACATGCGCTTTGAGCCCGAGGGCATGACCTCCAACCCGGAGATCCCGTTCTCCAAGTCGCTGCCCGACTACATCATGCGCTGGCTGGCGTCGCGGTTCCTGGACACCGATCTGCAGGAGGAACTCGGCATCCTCACCAAGGACGTGCGGGCCCGCAAGGCCGCCCAGGATGCGGCGACCTCACAGCTCGGCGACACCGCCGGGCCGGCGGCGCCCCGGTCGGGAGGCAACGGCCACGGCGTCCCGGCACCGGCCGCCGCCGCGTTCACCGATGAGCCCCCGGTCACCCCCGCGATGCACATCGGCCTCGATCTCGGTCCGGCCTGCCAGCAGTGCGGCGGGATGATGCAGCGGACCGGCAGCTGTTACACGTGCGGGAGCTGCGGGTTCAACACCGGCTGTGGTTGATCGGAGAGATGCATCCCGAGGGATGCATTGACGGTCCGTCCGTCCGTCCCGCGCGGGG
>CAZZWJ010000400.1:0-2278 GCA_964657875.1 uncultured Solirubrobacteraceae bacterium | reverse complement strand
GGCCCCCCGGCACCAGGGCGTCGAGCACCGCCGCCGTCGCGGGCTCGACCACCTCCAGCATGCCGTCAGGCACCCGGCGCCTCGGGGTCGACGATCGTCACCCCGTCCTCGGCGACCGCCAGCGTGCTCACCGGTCCGGTGAACGTCCGCCGCGCCGAGGCCAGGTACCAGATGCCGACCGCGCCGATGACGCCGAGTGTCACCAGCGGCGCGTAGTTGACCGACTGCCAGGAGAAGCCGTGCTTGAAGAACACGCCGGCGGGGTCGGCGGTCGGCAGGCAGAAGATGATCACGCACAGCCCGACCCACACGAACGCGATCGGGTTCACCCACTTGTACCTGCGGCCCAGCGTCCACGGACCGGGCTGAAATGCGTCTCCCATCCGCCAGCGGAGGAACACCGGGATCGTGTAGGCGATGTAGAGACCGATGACCGCGATCGAGGTGACCGCGAAGAACGCGAACGGGAAGCCGGCGGAGTTCGGGAAGAACGCCGGGATCGTGATGATGGCCGCGAACAGGCACACGAAGAGGACCGCGTAGGTCGGGGTGCCGTTGGCGCCCAGTCGCCGCCACAGCCGGTGACCGGGGATGGCCCCGTCACGCGAGAAGGCAAAGGTCATCCGCGACGCGCTGGTGACACAGGCCATGCCGCAGAACAGCTGACCGACCGTGGAGATGATGATGATGAGCTTCGCCGCCCACGAGGAGAGCGCGGTCTCGAGAATCTCGACCGCGGGGAACCCGGCGGTGGAGATCGCGCTCACCTTCGAGCGCTGCACCGCGAACGTGAGCGCGAGCAGCAGCAGCCAGCCGATCACCGCCGAGTAGAACACCGAGCGCCACACGCCCTTGGGCGCGGACTCGGCGGCGCCGTGGGTCTCCTCTGAGACGTGGGCGGAGGCGTCGTATCCGGTGATCGTGTACATGGTGAGCAGGAACCCGAGTGGCAGCACGTAGAACCAGTACATGCCATGGCTGAAGCTGCCGAAGTAGCGCTGGCCGAACACGTAGGAGATGCTCGCGTGGTGACTGGGCACCACGATCAGGACCACGATGATCACCGCCACCCCGACGACGTGCCACCACACGCTCACGCCGTTGAAGAGTGAGACGAGGTGGCCGGAGAAGACGTTGATGAGTCCGTGGAAGATGAGGATCGCCAGGAACAGGACGAACGTCACGTGGGCGTTGTAGTGGACGTTGGTCGAGTTGAAGTTGGCGAGGAAGTTCACCTTGTAGAAGGCGAGCAGCAGGTCGACGAAGCTCGCCGCCGCGTAGTCGACCGACGCGACCACGGCGACGAGGCCGATCAGGTTGAACCAGCCCGTGAACCAGCCCCAGGCCGGTCCGCCCAGCCGCGAGGCCCAGAAGTAGATCCCGCCCGCGGTGGGAAACGCCGAGGCGAGCTCGGACATCGAGAACGCGACGCAGAGGACGAACAGGCTGATGATCGGCCACGCGATGGAGATCGCGACCGGGCCGCCGTTGTTGAACGCCTGCCCGTAGCTGGTGAAGCAGCCGGCGAGCACCGAGATGATCGAGAACGAGATCGCGAAGTTCGAGAAGCTCGACCAGCCGCGCTTGAGCTCCTGCGCGTAGCCGAGCTCGGCGAGGCGTTCCTCGTCGGTCCCCATTTGCCCAGATGCCACGCTCATCTCACGCCCCTCCTCGGTCAAAGGTGTGCTGATCCGCCCTTCAGTGGGCGGGAACATAACCCGGGGTCCGCCGACCCGTCAAGCTCCGCGCGGCCAAACCGCGATCGCCCGGCGGATGGGGGCCCTTGCCGGAGGGCGGGGTGTGGGGTCAGGGGTGCAGTCCAGCGAGCACGTGGGCCGTGCCGCGCGTGTGCTCGGCGGCCTCGCGCACGGCGGCCGCCTCGTCGCCCCGGGCGACCGCCGAGACGAGTCGCCGATGCTGATCGTTGGCCACGTCGAGCACCTCGGGGGGATGGGCGATGAGGCCCAGCAGCGCCCCCAGCTCGCCCTGGATCTCGGTCTCACGGGCGACCAGTCGCGCCCGGCCGGTCAGCTCGGCGAGGCCGACATGCAGCCGCACGTCGAGCCGGCGGTAGGCCTCGAAGTCCTCGAGCTCGCGGTCGAGCGCGACGACGAGCTCGTCGAGCTGCGCCACCGCCGCCGGCGCCGTCGGACCCCGTGCGGCGGCGAGCAGCGCGATCCCCGCCGACAGCGCCGTGCGTTCGTCGCACAGCTCGCGCCAGTCGGCGCTCAGCTGCGGCGAAGGCCGATTGCCGCGGCCGCACCCGGCACGCCGTCCT
>CAZZWJ010000399.1:0-2279 GCA_964657875.1 uncultured Solirubrobacteraceae bacterium | reverse complement strand
GCGGCTCGGCCCGCTACGTGCAGGCGCTCACCGCCGGGTTGCGCGGGCAGGTGCGACTCTCCACGCCGATCCAGAGCGTCACCCGTGGCCCCGACCACGTGTCGGTGACCCCCCACGGTGCCGCGGCCGAGCGCTTCGACGAGGTCGTCATCGCGACGCACTCAGATCAGGCCCTGGCGCTGCTCGGCGACGCCACCGAGCCCGAGCGCGCCCTCCTGGGCGCGATCCCCTACCAGGCCAACGAGGCCGTCCTGCACACCGACGTCACGATGCTCCCGCGCCGCCGGCGCGCGTGGGCCAGCTGGAACTTCCATCTCCTCGACGAGCCCCGCGACGAGACGACCGTCACCTACCACATGAACCGCCTGCAGTCCCTGGACGCCGACCGTGAGTTCTGCGTGACCCTCAACCGCAGCGCGGAGATCGACCCGGCGCAGATCATCCGCACGATCCCCTACGCCCACCCCGTGTACACGCAGGCGGGCATCGCCGCCCAGGCTCGCGTGGCCGAGATCAGCGGCAACTCCCACACCCACTTCTGCGGGGCCTACTGGGGCTGGGGGTTTCACGAGGACGGCGTCGTCTCCGCCGAGCGCGTCGCCGCCCGACTGGAGGCCCGGTGAGCACCGCGAGCTGCCTCTATGAGGGGACGATCCGCCACCGCCGGACCGGCGCCCCGCGCAGCGAGTTTCGCCACCGGGTGATGTTCGCCTACCTCGACCTCGCCGAGCTCCCGTCGCTGCTCGGCGGGCGCCTCGTCGCCTCCGGGCCCGGACTGCTGCGCATCCGCCGCCACGACTGCCTCGACGGCGACGCCGGAACCGGGTCGCTCGACGGCGCCGTCCGCGACCGCGTGCAGGCACTCGGAGGCGAGCGGCCGTCGGGACCGATCAGAATGCTTACCCAGCCCCGCTGCCTGGGTATGAGCTTCAATCCGGTGAGCTTCTACTACTGCTTCGACGCGTCAGGTGAGCGCGTGCAATCGATCCTCGCCGAGGTGACGAACACTCCGTGGGGGGAACGTCACGCCTACCTGATGGACGACCGCGGATCCGACTCGCCGGTCACCCGCGGATCCTTCGCCAAGGCGCTGCACGTCTCCCCCTTCTTCGGCATGGACCACGTCTATGAGGCCCGCGCCGCGACCCCGGGGTCGACGCTCTCGGTGCACATCGAGAACCGGCGGGCCGGCGAGACCGTCTTCGACGCGACGCTCGCGCTGGCGCGCCACGAGCTTGACCGCGGGTCGGCGGCGCGGATGAGCCTGCGGTACCCGGCGGCCACGGCGCGGGTGCTCGCCCTCATCTACGGGCACGCCCTGTGGCTGAAGCTGCGCGGCGCCCGGTACTTCCCCCACCCGGCGGGGACGGCGGCCTGATGCGGCCCCGTGAGGAGGTCGCCTGGCGGGCGGCGGCGGTGGCGCTCCTGAGCCAGATCCGCGTCGGCAGTCTCACGATCGTCGGCGACGACGACGGCGTCGCCCGTGGGGCCGCGCGACGCTGGCACTTCGGCTCCGGCACGCCGGCGGCGACGATCGAGCTCCATGATCCCGGCTTCTGGAAGGCGCTGATGCGCGGCAGCCGCGGGCTGGCGGAGTCCTACGCCGACGGGCTGTGGGACACGCCCGACCTGGTCGCGGTGATCCGCCTCGCCGCCCGCAACGCGATCGTGATCGACCGCGTGCGCCAGTACACGGCGCCGCTGTGGACCCCCCAGCAACGTGTTCGCGCGGCGCTGCGCCGTAACAACCGCCGCCGCAGTCGCCGGGACATCGCCGCCCACTACGACCTCGGCAACGAGCTCTTCTCGCGGATGCTCGACCCGACGATGTCCTACTCAAGCGCGCTGTTCGAGCGTGAGGGGATGACCCTCGAGGAGGCGTCGGTGGCCAAGCTGGAACGGGTCTGTGAGCAGCTTGAGCTGCGTCCCGAGGACCACGTGATCGAGATCGGCACCGGTTGGGGCGGCTTCGCCGTGCACGCGGCCGCCACCCGCGGCTGTCGGGTGACCACGACCACGATCTCCGCCGAGCAGCACGACTACGCGGTGGAGCGGGTCCGGGAGGCGGGCCTCGAGGATCGGGTCACCGTCCTGCGCAGCGACTACCGCGATCTGCGCGGGCGCTACGACAAGCTCGTGTCGATCGAGATGATCGAGGCGGTCGGCTGGCAGCACATCGGGACGTTCTTCGAACGCTGCTCGCGGCTGCTGCACCCGCACGGCTCGATGCTGCTGCAGGCGATCACGATCGACGACCGCGCCTACGAGGTCGAGAAGGC
>CAZZWJ010000398.1:0-2280 GCA_964657875.1 uncultured Solirubrobacteraceae bacterium | reverse complement strand
GGCGGTGGCGCTGTCGGTGTCGCGGCGCTGCTCGCCGGCACGGTCGCCCCCGACCCCCGCGGTGCGACCGCCGTGGTCCTCTCCGGAGGCAACGTCGACGCCGGCCTGCTGGCCACGATCGCCCAGCGCCACGAGGCGACCGAGGGCCGGCGGATGCGACTGTTCACGCGCATCTCCGACCGGCCCGGGGCGCTCGCCACCCTGCTCACCGAGATCGCCCGCAGCGGCGGCAACGTCGTCCATGCCGGCCACGTGCGTGAGGCCGCGCCCCTGCACGTCCGGGAGACCGGTCTGGAGATCACGCTGGAGACCCGCGGTCCCGAGCACGGTCACGCGATCCTCGCCGGACTCGCCGCCGCCGGCTACGACGTCCGCCGCCTCGAATCCTGACCGGTGAGCCGCGCCCACGAGGTCTAGACTCCGCGCGGCCGACCACGAGCCGAGGGAGCATCCATGTCGGGACCGATCAGCATCCGCACGGCGGCGTCGGCCGCGCTCGTCGCCGCGGCACTTCCCGCCGCGGCCCTCATCGCGACCGCGTCGGCCGCCACGCTCCCGGTGACGGTGAGCATGAGCCGGCCCTGCTACGTGATCCGCAGCCGCACCCATCCGCGGGTGGTCATCACCGCCACCGGCCTCGCGCCCGGCATCCCGGTCACCGTCACCGACACCCAGGGCGACGTCAACGCCGCGGTCACCTCCGACGCGGGCGGCCGGGTCGTGGTCTCGCTGCGCGAGCCCAACCCCGACCTCCAGCACCCCGGCGTCACCCGGGACACGATCACCGTCACCGGCGCCGGCCCGAGCGGCGCCACCTACCGGGGCGCGACGGACGCCTACTTCTCCGAGCTCGCCGTCGCCTACGGCTCGACCCGCGCCCGGCCCGGCCTCGGCGCCTTCGCGGAGAAGACGACGTGGACGTTCTCGGGGTTCCCGCCCGGGCGGACGGTCTGGGGTCACTACACCTACGGCGGCCGGGACGTCGCCCGCCAGGCGTTCGGCCGGCCCCGGGGCGCCTGTGGCCTGCTCAGCGTCCGCCGGCGCCTGTACCCCGCGACGGCGCGCCACATCATCTACCGGGTGCAGATCGACGACCGGCGCCGCTACTCGGCTCACACCAGTCCGGCGCTGCACCTGACGCTCGCACTCTCGTTCCCGTAGCCGAGCCCCGAGGTATACCTGAACAGCTGCTCATGCAATAATGCGAGCAATGGCTCATGGATCTGAACCCGATCTCGGGTTTCTCTCCGTCCCGACCGCCCGCTCGGTCGCGGAGACGATGCAGGCGCTGGCGACGCCCAGTCGGGTCCGAATCCTCAGCCGCCTGAGCGCCGGTCCGTGTTCGGTCGGCGAGCTGGCCGAGCAGGTCGAGATGGAGCAGTCGGCGGTCTCCCAGCAGCTGCGGGTGCTGCGCCATCTGGGGCTGGTGGTCGGCGAGCGCGAGGGACGGCGGGTGATCTACGCGTTGCACGACGACCACGTCCGCGCGCTGCTCAGCGAGGCCGTCTCGCATACCGAGCATCTGCGCCTGGGCCTGGCCGCATCGCCCGTATCGGAGGTGGTGACGGCGTGAGCACCCACGCTGGGCACGATCACCATCACGGACACAGTCACGGGCGGATCGACCCGTCGATCACCCGGTCGCGCGATGGATTGCGGGTCGTGGCGACCTCACTGACGCTTCTCGGAGTCACCGCGATCATCCAGGTCGTCATCTACGCCACGACCGGCAGCGTCGCGCTGTTGGCCGATCTGATCCATAACGCGGGGGACGCCCTGACCGCGATCCCGCTGGGGGCTGCGTTCATCCTGCGGTCGCTGAAGGTGGAGAAGCGCGCCGGGTACTTCGTGGTGGCGACGATCTTCGTCAGCGCGTGCGTCGCGCTGTGGCAGTCGATTGAGCGGCTCATCAATCCCCATCCGCTCTCGCACCTGGTGATCCTCGCGGTGGCCGGGGTCGTCGGCTTCCTCGGCAACGAGGCGGCCGCCTACGTGCGGCTGCGGGGCGGACGCCGGCTCGACAGTCCGCCGCTGATCGCCGACGGCTACCACGCCCGGACCGACGGGCTGGTGAGCCTGTCGGTGGTGCTGAGCGCGATCGTCGTCGCCCTCGGCGCGCCGATCGCCGATCCGATCATCGGTCTGATCGTGACGGTCGTGATCCTGCGGATCACCTGGCAATCGGTGCAGACCGTCCGGGCCGATCCCGGGGAGGCGACGCGCCATGACGAACAGCACCCCGACGACGAACCCGACCACCACGACGCACACGATCACGAT
>CAZZWJ010000397.1:0-2280 GCA_964657875.1 uncultured Solirubrobacteraceae bacterium | reverse complement strand
TGAGAAACGGACCGGCCTCGATCTCGACGAGCGCCATCACGCCGTCGACCTCCACCGAACGCACCACCCCGGGCATCCGGTTGCGCGCCGAGAGCTGCCCGCTGGTGGAATGACGCCGCTGGCGGCGGCGGCTGAGCCGCTGGACCTCGGCCGCGGACACCATCCGCCGGTTACGGGCGTCACGGATCGTGGTCAGGGTGCCGGCGCGGTCCCAGCGGCGCAGGGTGTCGGCGCTGACGCCGATCGCGGCGGCGGCTTCGCCGAGGGTGAGGTGGGTCTCCATGGACCTCAGAACATCGCACAACCACCGCGCGAGGACAACGTGGGCGGCGACCGCGTCCGCTTTACTGCCCGCAACCGGCCACCGAGAGGGAGACATCACATGGCACTCAGCGCCCACGGATCACCGAGCGCCCCGAATCGCTCGATCTCGCTGCCCCAGCAGACCGCCGGCGACGTCGAGCTGCCGATCAGCGCGCTCGCCCGTGACGGCGTGGGCGTGCAGACCGCCTACGAGATCCTCAAGACCGAGCTGCTGCTCGACGGTCAGGCCCAGCTGAACCTGGCGACTTTCGTGACGACCTGGATGCCGGAGCTGGCGGGCCGGCTGATGTCCGAGACGGCCGACAAGAACATGGTCGACAAGGACGAGTATCCGCAGACGGCCAAGCTCGAGGAGCGCTGCGTGAACATCCTCGCCGACCTGTGGCACGCACCGCCGAGTCACACGGCGACCGGCTGCTCGACGACCGGCTCCAGCGAGGCGGCGATGCTCGCCGGGATGGCGCTGAAGTGGCGCTGGCGGGCGCGGCGCGAGGCGGCGGGCAAGCCCGCGGACAAGCCGAACCTCGTGATGGGCGCCAACGTCCAGGTGTGCTGGGAGAAGTTCTGCCGCTACTGGGAGGTGGAGCCCCGGATGGTGCCGATGGAGGGCGAGACGTTTCATCTCACCGCCGAGGGCGCCGTCGCCCACTGCGATGAGAACACGATCGGGGTGGTGGCGATTCTCGGTTCGACGTTCGACGGCAGCTATGAGCCGGTGGCTGAGATCGCGGCGGCCCTGGATCAGCTGCAGGCCGACACCGGCGTCGACGTCCCGGTGCACGTCGACGGCGCGTCGGGCGGGTTCGTGGCGCCGTTCCTGGACCCCGACCTGCGGTGGGACTTCCGGGTGCCCCGGGTGCAGTCGATCAACGCCTCGGGGCACAAGTACGGGCTCGTCTACCCGGGGGTCGGGTGGGCGGTGTGGCGCGATCAGGAGGCGCTGCCGCAGGAGCTGATCTTCAACGTCAACTATCTCGGCGGCAACATGCCGACGTTCGCGCTGAACTTCTCCCGGCCCGGCAGCGAGGTGATCGCCCAGTACTACATGTTCGTCAGCCTCGGGCGCTCGGGCTACGCGACGGTGATGGCGGAGATGCGGGCGACCGCCCAGCACATCGCCGCCGAGATCGCCAAGATCGGCCCCTACCGGCTGATCACCGACGGCTCAGAGCTCCCGGTGTTCGCGTTCACGCTCACCGACGAGGTGACCAACTACACGGTGTTCGACGTCTCCGAGCGTCTGCGGGAGCGGGGCTGGCTGGTGCCCGCCTACACGTTCCCGGAGAACCGCCAGGATCTGAGCGTCCTGCGGATCGTCGTGCGCTCCGGGATGCACCGGGACATGGCCGACGAGCTGCTCGAGGCGCTGCGGGAGAAGACCGAGATCCTCGAGAAGCTCACCGAGCCGCTGCCCGACGCGCTCGCCTCCCACGCCCAGGCGTTCGCCCACTGACCGGACCACGGACCGCGGCGTCACACGACCGCGGCGAGCGTGCGGCCGGCGGCGCGCAGCTCGGCGAGCGTGCTCGCCTCGAGGATCCGCTCGAGGTCGAGCACCCGGGCGCCCATCCCATCCAGGGCGCGAGTCCCGCACACGGCGTCACAGGGGACGCCGGCCTGACGGGCACGGGTGGCGACCTCGGAGACGAGCTTGCCGACCAACGAGGATGCATCGAGGCGCCCCTCGCCGGTGACCACGCAGCGGGCGGCCCGCATCCGGGCATCGAAGCCGACCGCGTCGAGCACGAAGCCGGCGCCCGGGACGAGCTCGGCGTCGAACTGCGCCCACAGAGCCCCCGACAGGCCACCGGCGCCGCCGGTCATCGCCCGCCCCCGCGGATCCCGTCCCGCGCGCGCCCACCGGTCCGCGAGCGCGTGCAGCCGGGCGGTCAGTCGCTGCACGTCGCCGGGTCCGGCGCCCTTCTGGGGGCCGAACACCCGGGCCGCGTCCTCATA
>CAZZWJ010000396.1:0-2296 GCA_964657875.1 uncultured Solirubrobacteraceae bacterium | reverse complement strand
CCCCCCCCCGCCACCGCGGACGAATCAGGACTTGATGAAGCCGGTCGCGCTGACCGCAGCCAGCACCTGCGCCTTGGTGAGCGGAGGCTCGAACGCCCCGGTATAGGTCGGGATCTCGTTCGCGATGAAGCGCACCCAGGCCGCGTGGTTGGCCTCGATGCTGTGGATCGACAGCGCGGCCTTGAGGACCGCGGGGCTCTGGATCAGCGGTGCCTGCCCCTTGTAGGCACGCACGCCGGTGTCCTCGAGCACGATCGCCGTCTTCACGAACTCCGACTTGCTGGTGGCCTTCCCGAAGTCGAACGTCGGCTCCTTGATCGCGGCCGAGCCGAGTGCCTTCTTCAAAAACGCGACATGCTCGCTCTCGTGCCGGTAGGCCGTCATCGCGAACTCACGCTCTGCGCCCTTGCCGACGGATCCCTGGGAGATCGCCGTCTTGTAGAACTTGGCCTCCAGGAACTCGAGCGTGAGCGCGAAGTTGAGGATCGCGACATCGTTGGCGGACGTCGCGGAGGCGACTCCCGGCAACGCCGCCAGCAGCGCGCCGCCGCCGATGAGACCACCGGCGCCGAGCGCCGCCTTGGTCATGAACCCCGCGCGCGTGTCACCGCAAACGGCATCCGCCGTCTCCCGGATCGCGCCGTCGACATCAACCTGCTCGATCGACAGACTCATGACAAGCTCCCTTCGACGAAGCCGAGTTTCTTGACGGCCGCCATCGACTGAGCGGCGGTGTAGGCAGGGCTGAACGCGAACGGCGCGGCATTCTCACCGAGGATGGCTCGCACCCAGGACGCCTGCCGGGCTTCGACGGAGACCAGTTCGCTGGCCCCGATGAGCACCGGCTTGGTGACCAGCGGTCCGGCCCCGTTCAACGTCTCGACGCACATCTCCTCGATCATCGCCGAGGTCTTCAGGAACGCCGTCCTCGACTTCGTGGCGGAGCCGAACTTGAACGTCTGCTCGGTATGCGGTGTGGCGCCGAGCTTCTTCAACGTCGCCTGTACGAACTTCACATGCGCGCGCTCATGGCCGCGGAACGCCAGCGCCACCTCGTGAGCGTCTCCGGACAGGTGCGCGTTCTGCAATCCGGACTCATAGAAGCTCGCGCCGAGATACTCGAGCGTGAGCGCGTACTGCAGGATCGCGACGTCGGTCTTGTTGCCCGGTGCGACGGCGCGGGTGGCGGCGAACGCTGACGAGCTCGTGAGCAGCGTGAGGCCCGTGGCGCCCGCAGCACCGCCCATGAGCATCTTGAACAGGCCCGAGCGGGTCATCGCTCCCGATGCGTCCTCGGTGGCGCCCGAAGGATCGGGTAGCGCCACCGGTGCGTGGTCTTCAGTCATGTGAACTCCCGTGGTGGTTACAGATCCAGTCGTACCCCGGCCACTCCGCCACAACCCACACCCGCCACCCTGCGTCCGCACCGGGACGCGATGTGCAGACCGTCCGTCTGGTGGGTAGGATCGTCTGCTCGCAGGATCGACGGGCGCGTAGCTCAGCGGGAGAGCGCTCGCTTCACACGCGAGAGGTCGGTGGTTCGAAACCACCCGTGCCCACTCCGTCGGCGACCACGAGGTCGCTGACCCCGAGGGGGGGGCGCCTGCCAGGCGTTTGACTGCCGATCGCGCCGGTTGACGGCGAGCCGCACGCGGGCTCTGACGACGGCTGCCGGTCCTGACCGCGCGCGGCGTGAGAACCGCCGGCGGCTGCCGGAGCGCCGCTCTGCGATGATCAGTGGATGGTGAGCGAAGGCCGGGCCAGGACGATGGCCGTCGTGATCACGGTTGCGCTCGGTTTTGCGGTGGCCGGGTGCGCCACGACCTCGCAGCTGCCGGGCCACGGTCACTCCCGCAGTGGCGCCGCCCCACGACCGGTGGGCCAGGACGGGCCGGCCGCCGCCGCCGCGAAGGTGGCCGTCGTGCGCGGGTGGGCAGCGGCCCTGAAGGCGGGCCACGTGCAGGCCGCCGCCGGCTACTTCCACCTGCCCAGCCTGTTCGACGACGGCGCCGGACCGGTCGAGATCCGCTCGCTGACCGAGGCCGAAAGCGTCAACGGGTCGCTGACCTGCGCTTCGCAGGTCATCTCCGCGTTTGACCAGGGCCGCTTCATCAACGTCCTGTTCCGGCTCACCACGCGGGCCGGTCAGGGTGCCGTGTGTGGGGGGACCGCCCGGGTCGTCTTCCTCATCCGGGATGGCCAGATCGTCGACTGGCTGCGGGCGCCGAGCCGACCGGGCGACCCCGGGACCGGCACGCCGAGCACGCCGACCGCCCCCACCACGCCGACCGCCCCC
>CAZZWJ010000395.1:0-2353 GCA_964657875.1 uncultured Solirubrobacteraceae bacterium | reverse complement strand
CGCAGCGCCGCCAGGCGGTCTCGACGTCGACGTCGACCCACACCACGAGGTGGCGGGTGAGCGCCTCCCGGATCGCGGGCGAGCCCAGAGCGCCGCCGCCGAGTGAGATCACGCTGCCGGGGACGTCGAGCAACTCCAGGGTGACCTGCTCCTCCAGCCGGCGGAACGCCGCCTCGCCGTCGGTGGCGAAGATCTCCTGGATCGAGCGCCCGGTGCGGGCGATGATCTCGTCGTCGACATCGACCGCCCGGTGGCGCGGTGACTCGGCGATCGCGCGGGCCGCAGTCGTCTTGCCGGCCCCCATGAAGCCGACGACGACGACAGACCGGGCCGACGGGCTCACCGTCGGGTGACCGGGCCCGCCGCCGCCCAGCCGATGCGCTCGCGGTAGGCGTCGACGGCCGCCCGCATATCGTCGACGTGGTCGCCGCCGAACTTGCGCCGGTAGGCATCGGCGAGCACGAAGGCGACCATCGCCTCCGCGACGACGCCGGCGGCGGGGACCGTGCACGAGTCCGTGCGCTCCCGCAACGCCTGAGCGGGCTGCAGGGTGGCGATGTCGACGGAGCGCAGCGGCTTGGTGAGCGTCGGGATCGGCTTCATGAAGCCGCGCACCACGACCGGGTCACCGGTCGTCATCCCGCCCTCCAGGCCGCCCGAGCGGTTGGTCTGGCGGTGAAAGCCGCGCTCCTCATCGTGAAAGATCTCGTCGTGGGCCTGGGAGCCGGGCAGTCCCGCGACCTCGATCGCGTCGCCGACGGCGGCCCCCTTCACCGCCTGGATCGACATGACCGCCTGACCGAGGGCGCCGTCGAGGCGCTCACGCCACGACACGTGGGAGCCGAGTCCCGGCAGCACGCCGAACGCGCGGACCTCGAAGATCCCGCCCAGCGACTCGTTGGCCTTGCGCAGGCGGTTGATCTCGGCGACCATCGCCTGGGAGGCCTCGGGGTCCAGGCAGCGCACCGGTGACTCGTCGACGTCGGCGAAGTCCTCGGCGCTCAGGTCGTCACGCCGGGGGGCGCTCACCCCGGTGATCTGCAGCACGTGGGAGTGGACGGTGACCCCGACGGCCGCGAGCAGCGCCTTGGCCAGGGCGCCGCCGGCGACGCGGGCGGCGGTCTCCCGGGCGCTCGCCCGTTCCAGGACGTCCCGCACGTCGGTGAGGCCGAACTTCTGGGTGCCGACGAGGTCGGCGTGGCCGGGGCGGGGCAGGTGAACCTCGGCGGGCGGGTTGTCCACCGGCCACGGGTTCATCCGCTCCTCCCAGTTCTGATAGTCGCGGTTGGGAACCTCGAGCGCGATCGGGCCACCGAGCGTGCGGCCGTGACGGACGCCGGCGGTGACGACGACGTGATCGGACTCGATCTTCATCCGCCCGCCGCGACCGTGGCCGAGCTGACGACGGACCATGTCTCGGTCGATCGCCTCGCGATCGAGCTGCAGACCGGCGGGCAGCCCCTCCACGATGCAGGTGAGGCGCGGCCCGTGGGACTCGCCGGCGGTGATGAGCTCAAGCGTCATCGAGGGTGCCGCTCAGGCCTGGGCCGGGGATTCGACGGGGGTCTCGGCGGCCGCGTCTGCGTCTGCGTCGCCGCCCGGGCGGTCAGCGGCGGCCGGGTCGCCATCCGCGCCAGCGGTGGCGTCGGGGTCAGCACCGGCACCGGCGCCGGGCTCGCCCTCGGCCGGATGCTCCTGGGCGTCGATGCCGGGGACGCGGGTGCCGGTTCCCTCACACCACGGGCAGCGGACGTCGTGGGGCTCACCGCCCTTGCCGGAGATGAGCGTGCCGGTGCCGCGGCAGGCCAGGCACGGGGTCGGCTCGGCAACCGGGGTGTCGTCGGCGGAGGTCACGGGCCGTGACCTTAGAGGCTGGCTGGGGGCGGCGCGTACCCAGAGCGCCGCGTGCGCGGGTCAGTCGCCGGTGCGGGCGGCGGCGTCCATCACCGCGTACGGGGCGGGGCGCCCGGTGAACTGCTCGAAGCTGAGCGCACCCTGGGCGACGAGCAGCGTGAGGCCGTCGACGGTCGCCAGCCCGCGGTCACGGGCGGCCTCGATCAGACGACTCCCGCCCGCCCCGTGACCCGTGTACACGTAGTCGGCGACGACGGCGTAGTCGCGGAGATCCTCGCGGGCGAGGGGAAACCCGTCCGGGTCGGCGAACGGGTCGCCGCCGTCGAGGCCCAGCGACGTGCAGTTGACGAGCACGTCGGCGGGCGCCGGCGCCTCGACCACTCGGGCGCCGAACCGTGCCGCGAGCGCCTCGGCGCGCTCCGGGGTCCGGTTCCAGACGCGCACGTCGGCCACGCCGGCATCGCGCATCACCGCGGCCAGATGCGGCGTGCTTGCGATG
>CAZZWJ010000394.1:0-2361 GCA_964657875.1 uncultured Solirubrobacteraceae bacterium | reverse complement strand
CGGCTGCTCGATGTCGCCGACCGACCGCTCGTCTCGGTGTTCCTGCCCGACCGCCTGGAGCTCGTCAAGGGCGCCCCGGCGCTGCGCCGCGCCCATCTGGATCAGTTCGTCACCGCACTGTGGCCGGCCCGGGCCACGACGCGCCGCGCCTACGCCCAGGCACTCGCCCAGCGCAACGCGCTGCTGTCACGGCTGCGGTCCGGCGGCGGCTCACGAGCGACCCTGGCGAGCTGGGACCTGCAGCTCGCCCGCCACGGGATCGCGTTGATGGAGGACCGGCGCGAGGCGATCGACACGCTCGTCGGCCCGTTCGGCGAGATCGCCGAGGCGCTCGGCCTGGAGGGTGAGCCGGCGATCGCCTATCGGCCCCGGTCCCGCGCCCGGGACGCCGACGGTCTCGCCGCCGAGCTCGCCGAGCGCATCGATTCAGACCTCGAGCGGGGCTTCAGCGGACATGGGCCCCATCGCGACGACGTCTCCCTGCGCCGCGTCAACCGGGAGCTGCGGGCATACGGTTCCCAGGGTCAGCAGCGGCTGGGCCTGCTCGCGTGGCTGCTCGCCGAGCGCGAGGCGCTCGCCCAGCGCCGCCGCGCCCCGCCGGTGATGCTGCTCGACGACGTGATGTCCGAGCTCGACGTCTCGCGCCGCCGGGCGCTCGTCCAGCTGCTGCGCACCGGCGGCGGCCAGTCGGTGATCACGGCCACCGACGCCGAGCAGGTGCCGGGCGCCGACGCCCCCGACGTGACCCGGATCGCGGTGTGCGCCGACGGCACGATCGCCCAGGCGGCGCGGGTATGAGCGGCGCACGCGGTCCCCGGCCGCTCGCGGCGGCGTTTCACGCGCTCACCGACGAGCTCGCCCCTCAGACGCTCCTGGCCGACGTCCAGCGGGTATGGGCCTCGACCGTCGGCGAGGCGATCGCCCAGTCGGCGCTTCCCACCGCCGAGCGCGGTGGCGTGATCACCGTCTCCTGCGCGGCGTCGGTGTGGGCGCAGGAGCTCGATCTGATGGGCCCACAGCTCGTCGCGTCGCTCAACGCGCGGTTGGGTGGCGACGCCGTGCGCCGACTGCGGTGCGTGGCGGTGGGACATGGCAGCTGACGGGCGCCATCAAAAACCGTGTTTTGCAGGTATAAAGATAACCTGCGACCGGGGTGACGACCGGGGTTTGTGCTATCTTGCTCAACATGAATCTTGACGTCTCGGCGCGCCCTGCAGGGCGCGGGACCGAGTCGTCCCAACGTCATCGGAGGATCGTTGGCGCCTGACGACACCGCCCGCCCGGGCGGGAACGAATCGAGCTATGACGCCCAGGACATCACCGTCCTGGAGGGTCTGGAGGCCGTGCGCAAGCGCCCGGGCATGTACATCGGCTCCACCGGCGAGCGGGGCCTGCACCATCTCATCTACGAGATCGTCGACAACGCCGTCGACGAGGCGCTCGCGGGTCGCAACGACGCGGCCGAGATCACGATCCATCCGGACAACTCGGTGACCGTCATCGACGCCGGTCGCGGGATCCCGGTCGCGATCATGGAGAAGGAGGGCAAGTCCGCGTTGGAGGTCGTGCTCACCGTGCTGCACGCCGGCGGCAAGTTCGGCGACGGCGGTGGCTACAAGGTCTCCGGCGGGCTGCACGGCGTCGGCCTGTCGGTCGTCAACGCGCTGTCCGAGCGCCTCGACGCCGAGGTCAGCCGTGACGGCTTCGTGTGGCGTCAGTCGTTCACGCGGGGTGTGCCGGTGGGCCCGATGCAGCGGGGCGAGGCGACCAGCGAGACCGGGACGACGATCACCTTCCTGCCCGACCACGAGGTCTTCGAGACGCTCGAGATCAACTACCGGACGATCGAGGAGCGGATGCGCGACACCGCGTTCCTCACCCGCGGGATGCGGATCCTGATCGTCGACGAGCGCGGCGAGGGCCAGCGCGCGGAGTTTCAGTACGAGGGCGGGATCGTCGACTTCGTGGCGTTCCTCAACGAGAACAAGGACCCGATCCAGAAGAAGATCATCTCGATCGAGGGAGAGGGCGAGCAGGGCGCGGTCGAGGTCGCGATGCAGTGGAACTCCTCCTATCAGGAGTCGGTGTTCTCCTTCGCGAACAACATCAACACGATCGAGGGCGGCTCGCACCTGTCGGGCTTCCGCTCGGCGCTGACCGGAGCGCTCAACCGTTACGCGCGTGACCCGCGCCACCAGGAACTGCGGGAGAAGGATCCGCCGCTCAGCGGCGAGGACGTCCGCGAGGGCCTGACCGCGGTGATCTCGGCGAAGCTGACCGATCCGCAGTTCGAGGGACAGACCAAGACCAAGCTCGGCAACCCCGGAATGGCCGGGTTCGTGCAGACGGTCGTCAACGCCA
>CAZZWJ010000393.1:0-2363 GCA_964657875.1 uncultured Solirubrobacteraceae bacterium | reverse complement strand
CCGATCACGTCGGGACGTTCTTCGCTCATCGATCAATCATCGCGCACCGGCGCACGGAAGGTGCACGCCGCGCGCCACATCCGGGCCGCAGGTAGGTGCTTCAGAAAGGATAGTGGCTATCATCGCCACGCACGTTCACGTACCAAGTATTCGCTCAGGAGAGCGGGTCTGGCTCGGACAGGTGCACTCAGCGCCGGCACCGCAGCGCGCCGCCGCCATCGACGGAAACGGAATCACATGTCTGTTGCGGAACTGCAGGAACTGGAAGAGATCAAGGGGCTGGTCAGTCGAGGCCAGCAGCTCGGCGTGCTCACCTTCTCCGAGATCGCCGGCGCCGTCTCCGAGCTCGACCTCGACGAGGCCGACGTCGAGGAGCTGCACGGCTTCCTGGAGCGGGCCGAGATCGAGCTCGTCGAGGAGGTCGATCCCGCGCAATCCGCGACCGAGGTCGAACGCGCCCCTGACAAGCGGGGTGGCCGACGCAAGGCCAAGACGACGATCGATCTCAAGCCGGACATGACGACCGATTCGCTGCAGCTGTTTCTCAAGGACATCGGCAAGGTCCGCCTGCTCACCGCCCAGGAGGAGGTCGATCTCGCCAAGCGCATCGAGCGCGGCGACCTCGACGCCAAGCAGAAGATGGTCGAGTCCAACCTGCGTCTCGTCGTCTCGATCGCCAAGAACTACCGCAACCAGGGTCTGCCGTTCCTCGATCTGATCCAGGAGGGCACGCTCGGGCTCGTTCGCGCCGCCGAGAAGTTCGACTACCGCAAGGGCTTTAAGTTCTCCACCTACGCGACGTGGTGGATCCGCCAGGCGATCGCCCGCGCGCTCGCCGACAAGGCCCGCACGATCCGGATCCCGGTCCACGTCGTCGAGAAGCTCAACAAGATCGGGCGCGCCGAGCGCAAGCTCGTCACCGAGCTCGGGCGCGAGCCGACCGCCGAGGAGATCGCCGAGGTCACCGGGATCGAGCCCGACGAGGTCGAGTCGATCAAGCGCTCCGCGCAGGCGCCGGTCTCCCTGGAGAAGCCCGTCGGCGACGAGGAGGAGTCGGAGTTCGGCCAGTTCATCGCCGATGAGCGTGCCGAGTCCCCGTACGAGCGTGCGGCCGAGATCCTCACCAAGGAGGCGCTGCGCGAGGCACTGGAGAACCTCTCCTACCGCGAGCGCCGCGTGCTGGAGCTGCGCTACGGCCTCGGCGGCGAGCACCCCCGCACGCTCGACGAGGTCGGCCGGACGTTCAACGTCACGCGCGAGCGCATCCGCCAGATCGAGAACCAGTCGCTGAAGAAGCTGCAGTCCCTCGCGGAGGCCCAGAAGCTCCGCGACGTCGCCTGACGCTCAGCGTCCGTCGCAAGGCGATCACCCGCTTCACTTGTTGAAGCATTGCGCTAAAATCGCATCTCAGGATGCTCGAAGACGAAACCTGTCCGGTGTGTCGCACGGCCCAGATCGTGTGCGGGAAATGGACGCTGTTGGTGATCCGGGATCTCGCCGAGGGCCGTTCGCGGTTCTGCGAGCTCGAGCGCTCGCTGGCCGGGATCAGCCCCCGCACCCTGTCCCTGCGCCTGCGGGCGCTGGAGGAGGAGGGCGTCGTCGAGCGCCAGACCTTCCCCGAGGTTCCGCCGCGGGTCGAGTACGTGCTCACCGACAAGGGGCGAGGTCTCGTCCCCTTGATCGAGAACATGCGTGCCTACGGTTCGACCTGGCTGGCCGTCGACTGCGCCGAGGGCCTCGAGCCCGTGGCCGCCGGCGAGCCGATCGCCGCCTGACCGTCACCCCGCGGCGCCGCGCCGGCCTGCAAGTCACGCTGCGACGGCAGGAGCCGCCGCGCCCGCGCCGAATTCGGCCGCGTGCGCAACGCCGCTCTGCACCACCGCCTGGAGGCCTACGCGATCGAGGCCAGTGGCCGTCTGTGTGCGTGGACGGCCGCCGGGGAGGAGATCCCGTTCGAGCTCTGCGAGGAGCCCGGCAGCGGCGCCGTGGCGCTCTACTGCTACCGGCCGCTCACCGGCCGCTTCGTCGCCGAGCACCGTGACCGGCTGCGCGCGCTCGCCGGCCACGATCCCGCCGCCCAGGCGCTGTCTGAGTGTGAAGCTCTCGACCTCTATCTGAGCGCCCACGGAGAGATCCGGATCCCTGCCGACCGCCGCGGCTGCGCCGAACTCGCACTCGAGGCGTTCCTGCGCGCGATGTTCGTCGACCGCAGCGACTTCGGCTTTGAGCCCACCCACTTCGAATCGGCCTACGCCGAGCTCGAGCGCACCGTCTACGCCGACCACGCGGCGGCGACCGTGATCACGCCCGTCCACGGGATCATGCTCGACGCCGGCACCACCGAGCTCACCCTCGGCGACGGG
>CAZZWJ010000392.1:0-2370 GCA_964657875.1 uncultured Solirubrobacteraceae bacterium | reverse complement strand
GCTCACAGGATGGTCACCGGGGTTCCCACCGGCATCAGCCGACCGAGCGCCAGGATGGCGGCGTTCCGGAGCCGGATGCAGCCGTGGGAGATCCGGCCGGGGATGAGCCCCGGTGCATCGGTGCCGTGGATGCCGATGAATCCCCCAGCCGGCCAATCCGTTTCATATTCCGACCGGGCGCTGGTTCCGAACGCGAGCGGACCGTATTCCGGGCTCGCGTAGGCGGTGAGCCGGTCCCGGACGTAGAACGTTCCCGCCGGGGTGGGGGAGGAGGGCTTGCCGACCCCGATCGGTGCGCGGAAGATCGGTCGGCCCGCCCGATAGAGCGTCAGCGTCAGCCGGGCGCGGTTGACGACCAGCGACGTGTCGACGAACGACCACCCGCCCAGCGACGACCGTGGCACCCAACCGGTCCGACCGTCGGGCAGCACGGCCAGGCGGGCATGCACCCAGACCGAGCCGGACCGCGTGACCTCGCCGTCGGCGACGACCAGGTTCGTGGTCCCCTCGGGCGTCATCGCGGCGATCGGGACCACCACCGGGCTGTGGGCATTGGGTGAGACGCGCGCATCGGTCGCGTGCAGGACCGACGCCCAGCGCGTCACGCCCCGCGCGCGGCCGAGCTGTCGTGGCCTCGGGATCGCGAACCCGGGGGAGGGCGCCGGGAGCGCGGTGGCGTGGGCGGCCGCGGTCAGCGCCGGCTCAGGGGCGCGGGCCGACCGGGTGGAGTGGGGAGGTGACGGCGCCAGGAACAGTGCGGCGACCCCGGCGGAGATCAGGACGACGATCCCGAGCGACAGCGCCCGACGGAGGTTGCGACGCACGCCGATCGACCGCCGCGGGCGGCCTACCCGGTGAACGACGGCGAGCGTTTCGTGCTCGTCGTCGGCAGGTGCAGGGTCACGAAGCGGGTTGAGTTGACGAGCTTGACCGTGCGCGGGTCAGAGCTGGGCTGATCGAAGGCGTCGGGGGCCGGAACGATCCCGGCCAGGCGCCGAATCCACGACGCATGGCGAGCTTCGACGGAGTGAATCGCGACCGCCGTCGCCAGATATCGGTCGGAGCGGATCTTCGGCAGCTGCTCCTTGTAGGCCGCGACCGCCAGGTCCTCGAACGCGACTGCGGTGCTGCGAAACGAACCTTCGCTGTCGGTGGTGCCGTGGAAGTTGAACGACGGCGCCTTGATCGCGGCCGATCCCAACACCGTCTGAAACGCCTTCACGTGTGCGCGCTCATGAGAACCGACGATGCGGGCCTGGGTCGCCAACCCGCCGCGCAGCGCCCCCACCTTCTGGGCTTCGGTGTAGAAGGCCGCCTGCAGATACTCAAGGGAGAGGGCGAAGTTGAGGATCGCCAGGTCTGACCGGCTCTCCCGCGGCTTGGCCCGAGCGAGCCCGGGCGCCAGTCCGAACGCCAATCCACCGAGCGCCGCGGATCCCCCGAGGCGCAGGAACTGCCCGCGCGTCGGCAGTCTGGAGGCCGCCTCACGCACGGCGCCGTCGGAGTCGATCTCGGCCAGGCTGAGTGAGATGAGTTCGTCGTCGCTCACCGATCAGCCCAGGTACTTTCGGATCCGGTGCATCGCGGTGGCGGCGCTGATCGGGACATCGGCGGGGACCGGTGCCGGCGGCAGGCCGGCGAGTCCGCGCGCCCACGCGACGTGCCGGGCCTCGACCGAGATCACGCGAGCCACCGACGCCAGCGTCGCCCGACTGAGGTTCTCGGCCTGCCCGTTGTAGGCGGCCAGACCGGTCTCCTCGAGGGTCACCGCGGCGGCGACGAAACGAGCGTCGCTGGAGGTGGCGTCTGCAAAGGCGAACGTCGCCGATTTGCCGGTGGACGGCCCAAGCTCCTGCAGCAGATAGGTCAGGTGACTGCGCTCCTCGTGGCCGACGACCTCGGCGAACTGCTTCACCTCGCCGGTGAGCCGGTTGGCCCGCAGCGCTTCGGAGTAGAACGCGGTCTGCAACCGCTCGAGCAGGAGCGCGAACTCGAGGACCTGGCGGTCCCGGCCCGAGACCGGGCGATGGGCGTCGGCGGATGCGAACGTCGCGATCGCTCCGCTGCCCGCTGCCGCGACGGCGCCGAACGCGGCCGCCGCGCGACCGACGAGACGCGCTCGACCGATGGGCACGTCCACAGGTTCGGTCACGAGCCCCGGAGTTGAAACACCCATGTCACGCCCCGGCGTTGGTCGACTCACCCTTCGCTCGACATTATTACTCGTCCCTGGTAAACGCAAGCGAAGGCTCACGGACGGCCCCGTCGCAGTTTTTTCAGCCGGCGTCGGGCATCCACGGCGACTGCCAGCCCAGGTGCCCGGCGGTGATCTGCGTCGCCTCCTTGGGTCCCCAGGAGCCCTGGGGGTAG
>CAZZWJ010000391.1:0-2375 GCA_964657875.1 uncultured Solirubrobacteraceae bacterium | reverse complement strand
CGATGCTGTTCATCCTGTTCGACATCGAGGTCATCTTCATCTACCCGATCGCCGTCCAGCTACGTGCCTTCGGCAGCTTCGCGCTCGGGGAGACGATCACCTTCGTGGTCCTGCTCACGGTCGCGTTCATCTACGTGTGGCGAAGAGGAGCCCTGGAATGGAAGTGAAGCGCGAACGTCTCGACGTGTTCGGGGCCAACGGGACGGCCGGGATCCCCGGCCTGGACCCGGCAGCCGACTTCCGCGCCCGTCAGCTCGCCGCGCGCGACATGCTGCGCGGCGACCTGGAGGGCGAGGCGCTGGAGCAGTACGTCCGGGACAGCGTGCTCACCACGACCGTCGACAAGGCCGTCGCCTGGGCTCGCGGGAACTCGTTCTTCCCGCTCACGTTCGGGCTCGCCTGCTGCGCGATGGAGTGGATGCACGTGATCGCCTCCCGCGTCGACCTCGCGCGCTTCGGCTGGGAGGCGTCGCGCGCCTCACCCCGCCAGGCCGACCTGATCATCCTCTCCGGCCGCGTGTCGGTGAAGATGGCCCCGGTGGTGCGCCGCATCTGGGACCAGATGCTCGAGCCGAAGTACGCGATCTCGATGGGCGCCTGCTGCTCCTCGACCGGCGTCTTCAACAACTACGCGCTCGTCGCCTCCGACAAGTTCATGCCGATCGACGTCCACGTGCCGGGCTGCCCGCCGCGGCCCGAGGCCGTCGCCCACGGCATCATCCGCCTGCGCGAGAAGATCCAGAGCACCGACAAGCCCGGCTGGCGCGAGCGCTACGACGCGCTCGGCACCGAGGAGATCCTGTCACCGGAGACGATCGCGGCTCAGTCGTCGGCGGATGCCGCCATCGGCGTGTTCCCCGGGGGAGACACCGCGGGTGCCTGACGCGACCGGCCTGGAGCTCATCGCCCACGAGCTCCGAGACGCCCACCCCGATGCGATCCTCGACACCGAGTACGCCCACGAGCGGGCGGTGCTCATCGTCACCCCGGAGGCGGTCCCCGCGGTGATCGAGGCCCTGATGGGCCGGGGTTACACCTTCATCCCCTCCGTGCACGGCGTCGACTACTACCCCGACGAGCCCCGGCTCGGCGTCATCTATGAGATGATGGACATGCGCGAGGTCGACCGGATCACGGTGAAGACGCGGGTGTCCACCGAGGATCCGCGGGTCCCCACGATCATGCATCTGTTCCCCGGCGCCAACTGGCCCGAGCGCGAGATCTACGACATGTTCGGGGTCGTCTTCGACGGCCACCCCGACCTGCGCCGGATCCTCATGCCCGAGGACTTCGAGGGCCACCCCCAGCGACGCGACTATCCGATCGGCGGCGAGCCCGTGCTGTTCACGTACAACGAAGAGAAGAACTACGGCAAATGGCAGTAGAGCTCAACCCCACCGAGTACCGCAAGCGCGAGGAGTCGGTCTCCTACTCAGCCGAATCGGCTGGGATGGGCGAGACCCACGAACTGTTCACGCTCAACATCGGGCCCCACCACCCGGCCACCCACGGGGTGCTGCGGCTGCTCGCCACGCTCGAGGGCGAGATCGTGCGTGACGTCAAGCCGATCGTCGGCTACGTCCACACGGGGATCGAGAAGACCTGCGAGGACAAGGCCTACTGGAAGGTGATCCCCTGCATCGAGCGGATGGACTACCTGTCCTACTACTTCAACGCGATGGCCTACGTCGGCGCGGTGGAGAAGCTGCTCGGCGTCGAGGTGCCACCCCGGGCGCAGTACCTGCGCGTCATCCACCTCGAGCTCAACCGGATCGCGTCGCACCTGCTGTGGCTGGGCACGAGCGCCCTGGATCTGGGCGCGATCTCGATGTTCTGGTACTGCCTGCGCGAGCGCGAGACGATCCTCGACCTGTTCGAGATGTCCTCGGGGCAGCGCATGCACACGCGGTACTTCCAGGTCGGCGGCGTGATGGAGGACATCCCGCGCGGCTTCGCGACCAAGCTCAAGGCGTTCGTCGACGAGATGCCGACGCGCGCCGACCAGTACGCCGACCTGCTGGAGAAGAACCAGATCGTGTTCGAGCGCCTGCACGACACCTGCCCGCTGGATGAGAAGACGCTGCTCTCACTGGGCGTCACCGGGCCGCTGCTGCGCGCCGCCGGCAACCCGTGGGACCTGCGCAAGGCCGCCCCGTACTCGAGCTATGACCACTTCGACTTCAAGATCCCGGTCGGCACCGTCGGCGACAACTACGACCGCTACCGGGTCCGTCAGGCCGAGCTCTATGAGTCGACGAAGATCATCGGTCAGGCGCTCGAGGGGCTGCCCGAGGGCCCCCACATCACGACCGACCGCAAGGTCGCGCTCCCGCCCCGACACGAGCTGGCGACCTCGATGGAGGCGCTGATCCACC
>CAZZWJ010000390.1:0-2399 GCA_964657875.1 uncultured Solirubrobacteraceae bacterium | reverse complement strand
CGATGTTGCCGAGAACCCGGCCGAGCTGGTCGTCTACGGCGGGATCGGCAAGGCGGCGCGCAACTGGGAGAGCTTCCACACGATCGAGCGGGAGCTCAAGCGCCTCGGCGATGAGCAGACGCTGCTCGTGCAGTCGGGTAAGCCGGTCGCCGTGTTCGAGACCCACGACCGGGCGCCCCGGGTCCTCATCGCCAACTCAAACCTCGTCGGCAACTGGGCCAACTGGGACACGTTCCGCGAGCTCGACGCCGCCGGGCTGATGATGTACGGGCAGATGACCGCCGGCTCCTGGATCTACATCGGATCCCAGGGGATCCTGCAGGGCACCTATGAGACGTTCGCCGCCGCCGCCCGCAAGCGCTTCGGCGGAACACTCGCCGGACGGCTCGTCGTCACCGCCGGCCTCGGCGGGATGGGCGGCGCCCAACCGCTCGCGATCACGATGCTCGACGGGGCGGCGCTCTGCATCGAGGTCGACATCTCGCGCATCGAGAAGCGGATCGCCACCGGCTATCTCGACGAGCGCGCCGGTGACCTCGACGACGCTCTCACCCGGTTGGACGCCGCGCGCCGGGAGCGCCGGGGACTGTCGATCGGCCTCGCCGGCAACGCCGCCGAGATCCTGCCCGAGCTCGTCCGCCGCGGCGTCGAGGTCGACGTCGTCACCGACCAGACCTCGGCTCACGATCCGCTCAACGGCTACCTCCCGATCGGGATGACGATGGAGCAGGCGCAGGTGATGCGCCGCGCCGATCCCGCGGACCTCCTCAAGCGGGTCGGGGAGAGCGCGGTCATCCACGTCGGGGCGATCCGCGACCTGCAGGCGGCGGGCTCGGAGGCGTTTGACTACGGCAACGCGCTGCGCGGCCTGGCCGCCGAGCACGGCGACGGCGACGCGTTCGCCTACCCCGGGTTCGTGCCCGCCTACATCCGCCCGCTGTTCTGTGAGGGCAAGGGCCCGTTTCGCTGGGTCGCGCTGTCGGGCGACCCGGCGGACATCGCGGCCACCGACCGCGCGATCCTCGACCTGTTCGGCGATCAGGATCACATCCGGCGCTGGATCTCCCTCGCCTCCGAGCGGGTCCGGTTTCAGGGGCTGCCGGCGCGGATCTGCTGGCTGGGCTACGGCGAGCGCGAGCGCGCCGGGATGCGCTTCAACGAGATGGTCGCCTCCGGGGAGCTGTCGGCGCCGATCGTGATCGGCCGTGACCATCTCGACACCGGCTCGGTCGCCTCACCGGAGCGCGAGACCGAGTCGATGCGCGACGGCTCCGACGCGATCGCCGACTGGCCGCTGCTCAACGCGATGCTGATGACCGCGTGCGGCGCGAGCTGGGTCTCGATCCACCAGGGCGGCGGGGTCGGCATGGGCAAGTCGATCCACGCCGGCCAGGTCGTCGTCGCCGACGGCACCGAGCTCGCCGCCGAACGGGTGCACCGGACGCTCACCGCCGACCCCGGCCTCGGCGTCGTGCGCCACGCCGACGCCGGCTATGAGATCGCGCTGGATACCGCGCGCGATCACGCGATCACGATGCCGATGCTCGATCCCGAACCGGGTACCCGGGGCGTGTGAGCCCGACCGCCGGCTCGGGGGCGCCGTCGATCTCGATCTCGGACGCGGCGCAGATCCTGCGCCCGCCGCGTGACGGGCTCGCCCATCTGCGCGGCGACGAGCTCGGCGACCAGACGCTCGACCCCGGCGGCCTGTCGCTGCGCGAGGGGCAGGTGACGGCGATCGCAGCCGACCCGCTCGCCGAGGTCCACATCGACGCGAGCGGCTGCGCGGTGCTGCCGGGGTTCGTGGACTGCCACACCCATCTGCCGTTCGCCGGCTGGCGGGCCGGTGAGTACGCCGAGAAGCTCGCCGGCGTCCCCTATGAGGCGATCGCCACCTCCGGCGGGGGCATCCGCGCCTCGGCGCGCGCACTCGCCACCGCGACCGACGCGCAGGTGCTCGCCCAGGGCGCCGGGCTCGCCGAGGAGATGCTCGCCCACGGGACGACCGCCTTTGAGGGCAAGTCCGGCTACGGCCTCTCCCGGGAGGGCGAGCTGCGGGCGCTCGGGCTCGCCACCGAGCTCGCGCGCATGGTCCCCCAGACGACGACGTCGACGGCGCTGCTCGCCCACGCCGTCCCGGACGGGTTCACCGCGTCGGGGTGGATGGACGTGGTGGCCGAGATGATGGGCGAGGTGCTGGCGGCCGGCTCGGTGTCCGCCCTGGACATCTTCGTGGAGTCGATCGCCTTCTCCCGCGAGGATCTGACGCGAATGGGGGAGCTCGCCGCGGCGGCGGGGCTCGCGCTGCGTACCCACGTCGAGCAGCTGTCGACGATGCGCTCGGTGGGGGTCGCGCTCGCCGCGGGCGCCCGCTCGGTCGATCATCTCTCGCGGGTGCA
>CAZZWJ010000389.1:0-2408 GCA_964657875.1 uncultured Solirubrobacteraceae bacterium | reverse complement strand
CTCTCGCGCCAGGGGCTCTACAAGATCGTCCAGGGACATGCCCGCACCGCGGGGCTCGCCGACCGGATGAGCCCCCATACGCTGCGCCACACGTTCGCGACGCATCTGCTGGCGGGCGGCTGTGACCTGCGCTCCCTGCAGGAGATGCTCGGCCACGCCGACATCGCCACCACCCAGATCTACACCCACCTGTCGACCGACCGGCTGCGCGACGTGTACTTCAAGGCGCACCCGCGAGCGCAGATCGACCGCTCCGACAGCGCCTAGCCGGTCGCCGGGGCCCGGGAGAATCGGCCGGTGCGGCGAGCGTTCGTGATCGTGATCGATGCCTGCGGGGCCGGGGCGCTGCCCGACGCCGGCGACTACGGCGACGCCGGCACCGACACCCTGGGCCACCTCGCCGAGCACCTCGGCGGGCTGCGGCTGCCGACGCTCGGTGCGCTCGGGCTCGGGTCCGTGCTCCCGCTGCGGGGGGTGGCGCCCGCCCGGGCCCCGGTCGTGCACGGCCGCCTGCACGCGCTGGGGGCGGGCAAGGACTCGACGGCCGGCCACCGGGAGCTGATGGGCCTCATCGCCACCCGCTCGCCGCCGACCTACCCCGACGGCTTTCCCGAGTCGGTGCTCGCGATCGTGCGCCGCGCCGCCGGCGGGCGGGGCGTGATCTGCAACCGAGCCGATGACGGGATCGAGGCGATCGACGGCTTCGGTGCCGAGCACCTGCGCGGCGGCGCGCTGATCGTGTACACGAGCCAGGACTCGGTGCTGCAGATCGCCGCCCACGTCGACGTGATCGCCCCGGAATCGCTCTACGCGATCTGCGCCCGGGTGCGCCGCGAGCTCCCCGCCGAGCATGCCGTCGGGCGCGTCATCGCCCGCCCGTTCACCGGCGCGCCCGGTGCGTTCGCGCGGACCGACGGGCGCCGGGACTACGCGGTCATGCCCACCGAACCGAGCTACCTCGACGCGCTGCGCGCCGCGGATGTGCCGGTGCATGCCGTCGGCAAGGTCGGTCAGCTGTTCGCCGGACGCGGCATCGACGTCGAGCATCCCGGCGCGACCAACGCGATCGCCCTGGCCGGCACCGCCCGGTTGATCGACGAGCTCGACGGCGGGCTCGCGTTCACCAACCTGATCGAGACCGACCAGGTCTACGGTCACCGCCACGACTTCGAGGGCTTCGCGGGCGCGCTTGAGCGCATCGACGCTGCCGTCGCCGGCTGGCTCGAGCGCCTGCGCGACGACGACCTGCTCGTGATCACCGCCGATCACGGTGTCGACCTCACCTCCCCGCGCAACGACCACACCCGCGAGCACGTGCCGCTGCTCGCCCGCTTCCCCGGCCACGGCGGGCGTCGCCACGACGGGCCGCTCGCCGATGTCGGGGCAAGCGTGCTGGACTGGCTGGCCGGCGTGCGTGAGCCGTCGCTGCCGGGGACGTCGTTCACCTCGACTTGAGCGCCCGGCCGGGCACGCGTACGATGGCGCGGGTGGCGAGCGTGTTCGAGGCCGCCGGAGGTCACGCGGGCCTGCTCGCGCTCGCCCGAGCGTGGCACGAACGGGTGATGGCCGACGAGGTCGTCAGTCACGCCTTCCGCGGGGGTGTGCGCCCCGATCACGCCGAGCGTCTGGCCGCCTACTGGTCTGAGGCGCTCGGTGGGCCCGACGCCTACACCGCCCGCTACGGCGATGAGACCTTCGTCGTGCGCGAGCACAGCGGCAACGGGCCCCACGAGGAGATGAACGAGCGCGCGATCGCCTGCTTCGACGCGGCCCTGCGGGATGTCGGCCTCGATTCCGCGCAGCCGGTGGGCGTGGCGCTGCACGACTACTTCGCGTGGGCGACCCCGTTCGTCAATCGCTTCGAGCGCTCCGCCGACGACGTGCCCGACGGCCTGGCGATCCCGCGCTGGTCCTGGGACGGGCGCGCCGGCTGACCGGGCGGCGTCTGCCCCGGCTATAGATAGGCCGATGCCGGAGCTGCCCGAGGTCGAGACGATCCGCCGCCAGCTGGCCCCGCACCTCGAGGGTCGCACGCTGGCGCGGGTGCGGATCCTCGACCCGCGCTGGACACTGCCCCAGCCGGCCGACGAGGTGGCGGCGAGCCTGCAGGGTGAGACCGTGGTCGAGATCGACCGGGCCGGCAAGTACCTGGTGTGGAACCTCGGCGGCGGTGGATCGCTGCTCATGCACCTGCGGATGACCGGCACGCTGCTGCTGGATCCCGGGCCCGCGCCCGCCCACACGCGGGTGCGGATCGACCTCTCCGACGGGCACGAGCTCGTCTACGTCGACCCGCGGCGCTTCGGGACCGGCCATCTGCTCACCGGCGCGGACGCGCGGGACGTCTACCTGGGCACCCGTCTCGGCCCCGAGCCGCTCACCCCGGCGTTCACGACCGCCTACCTGCG
>CAZZWJ010000388.1:0-2440 GCA_964657875.1 uncultured Solirubrobacteraceae bacterium | reverse complement strand
TGCAGATGATCAGCTCGATGCCGGCGTCCTCGGCCTCGAGGATCGAGTCGGCGGCGAAGCGCGGCGGCACGAAGATCATCGCCGTGTTCGCGCCCTCGGCCTCGACGGCGGCGTGGAAGGTGTTGAAGACCGGGATGCCCTCGACGTCCTGGCCGCCCTTGCCGGGGGTGACGCCGGCGACGACCTGGGTGCCGTACTCGCGGTTGCGCAGCGAGTGAAACGTACCCTCGCGGCCGGTGATACCCGACGTGCACAGGCGGGTGTTCTCATCGACGAGAATCGACATCCGGCTAGGCCCCCTTCGCCAGTTCGACGACCTTGGCCGCGGCGCCGTCCATGGTCGATTCGGCGTGGACGTTGGGCAGCGCCGCCGCCTGCAGCAGCGCGCGACCCTCCTCGCCGTTGGTGCCGTCGAGGCGGACGACGAACGGGACCGTCGGGGTGATCTGCTTGAACGCCTCGATCAGCCCCTTGGCGACCTCGTCACAACGGGTGATGCCACCGAAGATGTTGAACAGGACCGCCTTGACCTTCGAGTCGGAGAGGATCACCTCGACGGCGCTCGTGATCGCGTCGGCGCGGGAGCCACCGCCCGCGTCCAGGAAGTTGGCGGGCGTGCCGCCGGCCTCGGCGACCACGTCGAGCGTCGACATCGACAGGCCGGCGCCGTTGGCGAGGATGCCGATGTCTCCGTCGAGCTTGACGTAGGTGAGTCCGCGCTCGGCGGCCATCACCTCCTGCGGGTCCTCGGCGGAGAGGTCGCGCAGCTGTGCGTTGTCGCCATGGCGGTAGAGCGCGTTGCCGTCGAGCGTCACCTTCGCGTCGAGCGCCTTGACCTCGCGCTCGGGGGTGATGATCAGCGGGTTGACCTCGACGAGCGTGCACTCCTCGGCGGTGAAGACCTCATAGAGCTTGGCGAGCATCGCGCCGATCGGCCGCACGACGTCGGCGTCGACGCCGGCCTCGAAGGCGAGGCGGCGGCCGTGGAACTCCTGAAAGCCGAGCAGCGGGTCGACGTGCAGGGTCGCGATCGCGCCGGGGTCCTCGTCGGCGACGGCTTCGATGTCCATGCCGCCCTTGGTCGAGAGCATCACGAGCGGCGCCTTGGCGGAGCGGTCGAAGACCACCGATGCGTAGTACTCGCTGGCGATCTGCGAGGCGCCCTCGATCCACAGCTCGTGGACGGTGAGCCCGCGGATGTCCATCCCGAGGATCGCCTCGGCGTACTCCCGGGCCTCGTCGACGTCGTTGGCGATCTTGATCCCGCCGAGCTTGCCGCGGCCGCCGATCTGGACCTGGGCCTTGACCGCGCACGGGTAGCCGATCGACTCGGCCGCGGAGACCGCGTCCTCGACGCTGCGGGCCGGTTTGCCGTCGGGGACAGCGACGCCGTGGCGGGCGAAGAGCTGCTTGCCCTGGTACTCGAGCAGGTCCATGCGATCCGGGACCCTAGCGCCTCAGGGGCCATGAACGGGTCCCGCGGGCCCCAAGATGCGGACCGCGCTGCGGAAATGGCATCATTGGCGGCAGATATGGCCATTCCCAAGACAGTCAGCTTCGTGACCTTCGACGTGTACGGCACCCTCATCGACTGGGACACCGGTGCCTACGAGGCGTTCAGCGCCGAGGGTTCCCGCGACGGCTTCACCGTCGACCGCGACGTTCTGCTGCCGCTGTTTCACCAGATCCAGCAGGAGATCGAGTCCGGCTCCTATGAGCTCTACGCGGAGGTGCTGCGCCGCACGGCGGTGCGCATCGCCCGGGAGCTCGGCTGGCCGCTTGAGCCCTCCCGCTCGGGCTTCCTGCCCGATTCGGTGGCGCGCTGGAAGTCGTTCAAGGAGACGAGCTCCGTGCTCACGAAGGTCTCCAAGACCCACAAGATCGGTCTCATCTCCAACATCGACGACAAGCTCCTGGGACAGACCCGGCGTCACATCCCGCTCGACTTCGACCTCGTCGTCACCGCCCAGCAGGTCCGCTCCTACAAGCCCGACCCGGCCCACTTCGCCGAGTGCGAGCGACGGATCGGGACCAAGAAGGGCTGGGTCCACGTCGGCGCCAGCTACTACCACGACGTCGAGCCGTGCCTGAAGAAGAAGGTTCCGGTGATCTGGGTCAACCGCACCAAGCAGCAGCTCGAGCCCGGGCAGAAGAAGCCCGACGCCGAGGTGGCGAACCTGCGCGAGGCGGCGAAGCTCCTCGGCATCGGCTGAGCGCCGCGTCGTGCGCGCCGTGGCGCTGCACGAGGACGTGATCGTCTTCGTCTCCGACGTGTGGCAGACGACGTGCACCGCGGTGCGGGGCGACGACGAGGGCTTCGTGATCGACTCGCCGGTCTACCCGGAGGAGCTGCGGGCGCTGCCCGACGTGCTGGAGCAGGCCGGATATCCGGTCTCGGGACTGCTCGCGACCCACGGCGACTGGGATCACCTGCTCGGAC
>CAZZWJ010000387.1:0-2454 GCA_964657875.1 uncultured Solirubrobacteraceae bacterium | reverse complement strand
GGGGTCGGGGTCGGGGTCGCCAGCGCCCGCGCGAGCGCCCGGAACTCCGCGGGGGCGAGCCGTTCGGCCCGGGCGTCGGGCGGGTGGCCGAGGTCGGCGAGCGCCGCCCGGGCGCGGGCGCGGATGTCGCCCCGGCCGGCTCCACCCGCCCCGCCCGCCCCACCGACGAGGCCGGCGAGCGCGGCGGTGCGCCCGGCGGTGATCGCCAGCGAGCCGGCGAGCGTCTTGCGACGGTGGGCGAACGCGCCGTGCACGACCGCGTGAAGCAGCGCGTCGGCCGCCTCCCCGCGCCGGGTGAGCCCCAGCAGCACCGAGTCGACGTTCGGCACCGGGCGGAACACCTGGCGCGAGACCGGGCGCAGCACCCGGACCTCACAGGCGAGCTGGGCGAGCACCGAGGGCACCCCGTAGGCCGGGGTGCCGGGGGCGGCGGCGAACCGCTCGCCGACCTCGCGCTGGACCATCTCCACCCACGACCCGATGCTCGGGAGGTCGGACACCGTGCGCAGGATCACCGTCGCGGCGACGCCGTAGGGGAGGTTCGCGACCATCATCGTCGGAGCCGGCGTGAGCGCCCGCAGGTCGACGGTGACCGCGTCGGCGACGATGAGATCGACGTTGTCGAAGCGCTCCAGGGCGCCGGTGAGGGTGGGGACGAGCCGCCCGTCGACCTCGACGACGTGCAGCCACCGGGCGGCGGCCGCGAGACGCCGGGAGAGCACCCCGGCACCCCCACCGACCTCGAGCACGACGTCGTCGGCGCCGACCCCTGCGAGTCGCTCGATCACGTCGAGGATGTTCGCGTCGACGAGGAAGTTCTGACCGAGCTCGCGCTGGCGCGCCGAACGGGCGGGCGCGATCGCGCTCACCACCCGAACACGGCGTCGGCGCTCGCGTGCACGGCGGCCTCGAGCTCGGCGTAGGCGACGCGGCGGGTGACGGCGAGCGCCTGGGCGGTGAGCACGACCTGGGCGGGCACGTTGGGTCGGCCGCGGCGCGGCTGCGGGGACAGGTAGGGGGCGTCGGTCTCCACGAGCAGCCGCGCGGCGGGCACCCGCAGCGCGGCGTCACGCAGCGCCTCGTTGCGCGGATAGGTGACGTTTCCGGCGAACGAGATCCACCAGTCGGGGTGCGCGAGGCACTCGGTGATGCGGTCCGCCATCGAGAAGCAGTGGATGATCACGCGGACCCCGGTCGCGTGCTCGTCGAGCAGGGCGAGCGTCTCGTCGTCGGCGGACCGGGTGTGGATCACGAGCGCCTTGTCGAGGCGGCGGGCGAGCCCGATCTGGGCGATGAACGCGCGCCGCTGATCCTCGGCGGGGGCACCGTCGCGGTAGTGGTCAAGCCCGGTCTCGCCGATCGCCACGCAGCGGTCGTCCGCCGCGAGCTCCTCGAGCTCGGCGAGGGCGGCGTCGTCGAAGCCGGTGGCCGCGTTGGGGTGGCGCCCGACCGCCGCGTAGACCCCGTCGAACCGGGCGGCGGCCGCGAGCGCCGCCCGGCAGGACGGCCCGTCGGTGCCGACGGTGAGCATCCGGGTCACGCCCGCCGTCGCCGCGGCGTCGACGAGCTCGTCGTCGGGCGCCTCGCACAGGTGCAGATGGGTGTGGCTGTCGATCATCGCCCCGCGCAGGCTAGAGCGAGGTCGTTCCCCCGGGGCAAGCCGGGTACCGTCGCGGCGATGGCGCCGACCGCCCCGCTGCCGAGCTCCCCGCTCACCACCGCCGTGCGCGCCGCGGCCCGCTTTGACCGTGCCGGGATCGCGCCCGCGGCGGGGCTGCTCGCGGGGATCCCGGTGTTCGCGCTGCTCGGGGGGCTGATCGCCGCCGGGGAGCCCGTCCCGGCGGTCACCTCGACGGTCGGGGCGATGCTCGTCGGGATCGCCTGGCGGGTCGCCGGGGGCCGCCCGCCGCTGATCGCGATGGCGACCGACGCGGTCCTGATGGGCCTGGCGACGCTCGTCGGCTGCGTCACCGGTCACATCCTGTGGCTGCACCTGATCGTGCTCGCGGTGTGGGGGTTCGGCGGCGGCCTGCTCGTCGGGGCGGGCCGTCAGGCCGGGATCGTCGGCTTTCAGTCGATCCTCGCCGTCGTCGTCTTCGGGCGTTTCAGCGAGCCGATCGGTCCGGCGCTCGGGATCGCCGGGCTCGTCACCGCCGGCGGGCTCACCCAGGTGGCGTTCCTCACGATCGTGCGCTGGCCGCGACCGCTGGCGGTGCAGCGCCGCGCGACGGCGAGCGCCTACCGCGAGCTCGCGGGGTTCGCCGGGGCCGCCGCGCCGATCTCCGCGCTGCCCGCCGCGGGCGCGCTGGACGAGGCGGCCGCGAGCCTGGCCACCGGCAGCCTGCTCGGCGCCCCGGCGGTGCGTCCGCTGCGCAGTCTCGTCAGCGAGGGCCAGCGGCTGCGGATCACGCTGTCGGCGCTCACCGGCCTGGCGGGGCGCACCGCCCGTGATTC
>CAZZWJ010000386.1:0-2457 GCA_964657875.1 uncultured Solirubrobacteraceae bacterium | reverse complement strand
GTGGCGCCGGGGTCCTGCTGGGCATCCTTTGTGGCCCGCCGAGCGGTGGCCGTCCGAGTGCGGCCGCACGGCGTCGCTTCCAGCGCGGGACGGCGCCCCGCGGGTTCGGCGGTGCCGCGCAGCGCCGCCAGCAGGCCGCGTTGAAGGCCTGCGGCGTATCGCTGCCGTCGCCCGGAGCGGGGGCTGGGGCGGGGTGACGCGGCCGGTCTCGACGGTCCGGGTGAAGTGGCGGGTCCTGACTGATCGGTGAGCCGGCGATCGGGAGGGCACGGGATGTTGAGATAAGCTCGACAGCGGGTAACAACACCTCTGTGACGCCTCCACACCCCGAATCCGATTCGCCCACTCCGATCGCCGCGGCGCCCGCCGCCGGCGAGGGACGCACCCCCACGCGGGGCCGGATCGCCCGCACCGCCCGGCTCGGCCGGGTCGCGGTCGGCGGCGCCGGCCGGTGGGCCGGCGATCGCCTCGACGGACGGGGTACGCCCGAAGAGCAGCGCCGCCGGCGGGGTGACCGGATCGTGGCCACCATCGACGCGCTCGTCGACCAGCTCGCGGTGATGCGCGGGGCGGCGATGAAGGCCGGCCAGGTGCTGTCGACGATCGAGTTCCCGGGCCTGGATCCCGACCAGAACGCCCATCTGCAGGCGCGCCTGGCCTCGCTGCGCGACAACGTCCCCGCCGTCGAGTGGAAGCAGATGCGACGGGTGCTCGCCGACGACTGGGAGGAGCGTCCCGAGCGGGTGCTCGCCCACATCGACACCGAGCCCGCCGCCGCTGCGAGCATCGGCCAGGTGTACCGCGCCCGCGCCCACGATGGCCGGGAGCTCGCGGTCAAGATCCAGTACCCCGGGGTCGCGGAGTCGGTCGAATCCGACATGCGCAACCTGCGCCTGCTCACGCCGCTGCTGCGCCAGCTGATGCCGGGCCTCGAGATCCGTGACGTGATGGAGGAGCTGCGCGAGCGCACGGTCGAGGAGTGCGACTACGAGCTCGAGGCGGCCAACCACCGGCGTATCGCCCGCTTCTGGCAGGGACACCCGTTCGTGCTCGTCCCCCAGGTCGACACCGAGCTCAGCCGCCGGCGGGTGCTCGTCACCGACTGGGTCGACGGGATGGGCTTTGAGGAGGTGCAGCGCCAGCCCGATGCGGTGCGCGACCGCTACACCGAGATCCTCTACCGCTTCTTCTACGTCACCGCGCACGAGCTCGGGCTCGCGCTCGGCGACCCCCATCCGGGCAACTACCTGTTCTGTCCCGACGGTCGGGTCGCGTTCTTCGACTTCGGGATGATGCGCAAGCTGCCCGCGGACTACGTGCGCCGGGAGGCGGCGATCTCCCGGGCCGTCCGGGAGTCCGACGCGCCGACGATCATCGCCGGGATGCACGAGCTGGGCTACCTCCCGGGCGATCCGCAGGACTGGGACGGCGAGCTTCTGCTCTCCTACATGCGCGAGGTCTCGTGGTGGATGCAGGCCGAGGGTTCGCTGCGTCTCACCCCGGAGGATCTGTGGCGCAGCACCAACGTGCTGCGGGAGACCGGGATGAGCGAGCACTTCGCCCAGCTGCGCCAGATGACGCTCCCCGCCGAGGCGCTGCTGCTGCGCCGGATGGAGGGTCTGCTGTTTCAGACGGCGGCGACGGCGAAGGCGCAAGCTCCGTGGGGGCGCCTGCTCGAGGAGCTGATCGAGGGCGCCGAGCCGGCCACCGAGCTCGGCCGTGAGCATGCCGTCTGGATGGGTGAGCGCCGACGCGCACCGGCGGTGCGGGCGACGGCGTCGTCACGGGGTGAGGACTGACCGCAGCGACCCCGCGGTGACGCCTGCGGTGGTCGTTTTGACGGATCATCCGGGGATGGCGACGGTGGCGACGTGCTAAAGAGGTCGAGGCTATGGCCGTAGATGACCACGCGCTCGGGCCGCTGCCATGCGGTGTCGTGTTGGACGATCTGATCGCCCAGATCACCGATGGCGTCGCGCCGTTCGACCGCGCTCACCAGGCGATGTGCGAGTACTGCCAGGCGGCGCTTGAGACCTTTCAGCGGGCGTGGCAGGAGTTCCAGGATCTGGCGCGCGCGGCGGTCGCGGTTCCCGAGGACCTCGCCGAACGGGTGATGCACCGGGTCCGGGAGCTCTCGCGCGGCGAGCCCGCCGGAGTGCTCGTCGCTGAGGATCGCGGTCAGACCCGAGTGGCCGAGATCGTGCTCGCGCGGGTCGCCCGGGCGACGGCGCTCACCGTCCCGGGGGTGGTGTGGGCGAGCGTCGTGTCCGCCGGCGCGGACCGTGACGGGGTCGGCGAGGTGCGGGTCTCGGTCCGTCTGGTCGTGACCTACGGCCCCTCGCTGCCCAAGATCGCCGATGTCGTGCGCGAGCGGGTGCTCGCCGCGGTGCACGCGCAGACGGGGACGCTCGTGGCGGCGGTCGATGAGCAGGTTGCGGGCGACGGTCATCGACAACG
>CAZZWJ010000385.1:0-2478 GCA_964657875.1 uncultured Solirubrobacteraceae bacterium | reverse complement strand
GGGCGAGCGCAACTGGGACTACCGCTACAGCTGGATCCGCGACTCGACGTTCATGCTGTGGGCGCTGCTGTCGCTCGGCTTTGAGTGGGAGGCCAACGACTTCTTCTACTTCATCGCCGACGTCGCCTCCGGTGACGAGAAGCTGCAGGTGATGTACGGGATCAGCGGCGAGCGACGTCTGGACGAGCAGGAGCTCGACCACCTGGAGGGCTATGAGCGCGCACAGCCGGTCCGGATCGGCAACGCCGCCTATGAGCAGGAGCAGCACGACGTCTGGGGTGCGCTGCTGGACTCCGTCTACCTGCACACCCGCTCGCGCGACTCCCTCGACGACCGGGTATGGCGGCTGCTCTCCCGCCAGGTCGAGGAGGCGATCAGCCACTGGAATCAGCCCGACCGGGGCATCTGGGAGGTCCGCGGCGAGCCCCAGCACTTCACCTCCTCAAAGATCTTCTGCTGGGTCGCGTGTGACCGCGGCGCCCGGCTCGCGCGGCTGCGTGAGGACGAGGAGCATGCGCGGCGCTGGCGCGCGGTGGCCGAGGAGATCCACGCCGACGTCTGTGCCAACGGCGTCGACGAGCGTGGCGTGTTCGTGCAGCACTACGGCTCCGAGGCGCTGGACGCGGCCCTGCTGCTGATCCCGCTGATGGGATTCCTGCCGCGCGACGACCCCCGGGTCCGCGCGACCGTGTTCGCGATCGCCGACGAGCTCACCGAGCAGGGTCTGGTGCTGCGCTACCGCACCGACGAGACCGACGATGGCCTGGAGGGCAAGGAGGGCACGTTTCTCATCTGCTCCTTCTGGCTGGTCTCGGCGCTGTGTGAGATCGGCGAGGTCGACCGCGCACGCCAGCTGTGTGAGCGGCTGCTCGGCTACGCGAGTCCGCTCGGCCTCTACGCCGAGGAGGTCGACCCCGAGACCGGCCGCCACCTCGGCAACTTCCCGCAGGCGTTCACCCACCTCGCCCTCATCAACGCGGTCATGCACGTCATCCGTGCCGACGAGGAGCTCGCCGAGCGCGCCCGCTCGGAATGGTCGGGCTGGGGCGACGTCGGGCGCTGAGCGACCCCGTCGACCAACCGTCGTGGACGGGACTCAGGTGACCGGATCGCGACGCGGACCGAGCACCACCGGCAGCGTCTTGAGCTGGTTGAGAAACGCACTGGGCACGTGGGTGACGGCCCCCGCCCCCCCGGCGAGTGACATCTGCGGGTAGCGGGCGAGCGTCGCGCTGAGCAGCTCGTTCAGCTCCAGGCGCGCGAGCGCGGCGCCGAGGCAGAAGTGCCGGCCGCCGGCGCCGAACGCCTGGTGCTCGGGGCAGCGGCGCACGTCGAAGTGGTCGGGGTCGGGGTAGCGCTCGGGATCGCGGCCGGAGGCGACGTACCACATGACGACCTTGTCGCCCTCGGCGATCCTCTGACCTCCGAGCTCGGTGTCGCAGGTCGCCGTCCGGCGAAAGTGGGCGAAGGCGGGGAACATGCGCAGCGCCTCCTCGACCGCCCCGGGGACGAGCTCGGGGTCGGCGATGAGCGCGTCGCGCTGGACCGGATCGCTCATCAGCGCGCGCATCGCGCTGCAGTAGGTCGCCTTCGTCGAGTCGTTGCCGGCCGCCATGAGCAGGAAGAAGCCCATCACGATCTCGGGTTCGGTGAGCATCTCGCCGTCGATCTCGGCGTGGACGAGGACGCTCGTGAGGTCCTCGGTCGGCTCGGCGCGACGGGCGGCGATCAGCTCGCCGCAGCGTCTGAAGATCTCCGGCAGCGTCTCGTTGACGAGGGTCGCGGCGCCCTCCGGATTGAGCTCCGGATCACCGACCGACATCGCCGTGGTCATCAGCCGCGCCCACGCGGCGTCCTCGGCGGGCTCGAGGCCCATGAAGGAGCCGATCACGCGCGAGACGACCGGCTGGGCGACGTCGGTGACGAGATCGCACGTGTCCCGCCCGTCGAGACCATCCAGGACGTCGGCGCAGATGCCGCGGATCGCCTGCGTGTGGGCGGCGATCCGGCGCGGCGTGAAGCCGGCCTGAAACAGGTTCTTCAGGCGGTCGTGGCGGGGCGGGTCCATGCCGATGAACATCGCCTGCTGCAACGGGAGCGGGAACACGTCGGTCATCAGCGTGATGCCGCCGCGCTGGGAGGAGTAGGTGCGCCAGTCGCGGCTCACCGTGTGGATGTCCTGGGGCCGGGTCACCGACCAGTAGCCGGCCTCCTCGGGCTCCTCGACGATGTGCGAGGTCCAGTGGATCGGGCAGTGCTCGCGCAGCTGCGCGAACAGGGCCAGCGGCGGCCCGTCCTCCCAATGCTCACCGTCGGTGACGAGGATCTCCTCGAGGTGCTCGGCGGGGCTGCTCATCTCTCCTCCTCCTGGCGACGTCGACCGCGCGGAACGCCATCGTACCCGCCCGGTCTGAGCGACGAGCGGATTTCTCAGTCGGCGACGGTCTGAGGCCGGGGGGCGCGCCCGGGCGCGCCCGG
>CAZZWJ010000384.1:0-2478 GCA_964657875.1 uncultured Solirubrobacteraceae bacterium | reverse complement strand
GCGAGATGGGCAAGCCGATCGAGCAGGCGCTCGGCGAGGTCGACTTCTGCGTGGCCATCTACGACTACTACGCCGACAACGGTCCCAAGCTGCTCGCCGACGAGCCCGTCGAACTGCTGGAGGGCGACGGCTCGGCGTTCATCCGCCGCAGCCCGTTCGGGGCGCTGCTGGGGATCATGCCGTGGAACTACCCCTACTACCAGGTGGCGCGGTTCGCCGGACCCAACCTGGTGGTCGGAAACACGATCCTGCTCAAGCACGCCCCCCAGTGCCCGGAGTCGGCGTCGGCGCTGGCCGACATCTTCCACGAGGCCGGATTCACCGACGGCGCCTACACGAACATCTTCGCCACCAACGAACAGATCGAGTGGGTGATCGCCGACCCGCGCGTACGCGGCGTCTCGCTCACCGGCTCAGAGCGCGCGGGCGCGGCCGTGGCCGAGATCGCCGGCCGCAACTTGAAGAAGGTCGTGCTGGAGCTCGGCGGCTCGGACCCGTTCATCCTGCTCTCCACCGACGATCTCGACGCGACCGTCGAGGCGGCCGTCGGCGCCCGTCTGGAGAACACCGGCCAGGCGTGCAACGCCGCCAAGCGCTTCATCGTCTCCGAGGACCTCTACGAGCCGTTTCTGGAGAAGTTCTCCGCCGCGGTCGCCGCGGTGGCTCCGGGTGACCCGACCTCGTCGGAGTCGGCGATCGGACCACTGTCCTCGACCACGGCGGCCGACCGCCTCGACGAGCAGGTCAAGCGCGCGATCGCCCAGGGCGCGAAGGTCGCCGCCGGCGGCGGGGAGAAGGACGGCAACTTCTACCCGGCGACCGTGCTCACCGACATCACGCCCGACAACGACGCCTACCACGAGGAGCTGTTCGGCCCCGTCGCGTCGGTCTACAAGGTCGCCTCCGAGGCGGAGGCGGTCAAGCTGGCCAACGACACCCCGTTCGGTCTGGGCTCCTACGTGTACACCACCGACTCCGAGCAGGCACTGCGCGTCGCCGATCGGATCGAGGCGGGGATGGTGTTCGTCAACGCCGCCGGAGCCGAGGGCGCCGAGCTGCCGTTCGGCGGCGTCAAGCGCTCGGGATTCGGCCGCGAGCTCGGCCGATTCGGCGCCGACGAGTTCGTGAACAAGAAGATGGTGCGGATCGGAGGCTGAGCCTCCGCCCACCGGCCCGGGGCGGCGGCGGCGCGACGGATCCCTCGAGGATCCAGCCGCCGCCCACCTGCGGTAGACCTTCTCCGCCGCGGGGACCGAGGCCGATCTCGATGTCGGTCTGCGCCGGCGCGCGAGCGCGGTTTCCGGCACTCAGCGGCGCAGCGTGATCTCCCGGGTCTCGGTCACCGTCCGCTGACCCTTGACCGTGAACGCGACCTCGGCCTCTAGGCGTTCGGTCTTGGCGTGGCGCAACAGGCTGCGTCCCCGGTGGCTGAGTGAGACATGGACCCGGGCGCGGCCGGCGCGGCGCACGTGCGCGTGGGCGGAGGCGACGAGCGTCCGGCGCACCGAGCGCCGGCCGTGGGCGTGAACGACGGTCTGGTGATACCAGCCGACCACGAGCGTGCCGGCGGCCGGCGCGCTGAAGTTCATCGCATAGCCGTCGCGCAGCAGTCGGGTGATCCGCGCGCCCGCGCCGCGCGGCGAGAGGATGCTGCGCAGCGCCGAGCGGATCGCGCGCTCCAGGCGCGAGGCCGAGGCCTCGTCGGCGGTCACGGTTCCGCGCCGGGCGAGCGTGCGGGTCGGCGGCGCGGATGGAGCCGGCGGGGCGGTGAGGACGCGGGGACCGCCGCTGCCGACCGGACCGGCGGGCTCTGAGCCGGCGACCACGTTGAGCCCCACCGTCTGCGAGGCATACCCCGGACAGCTCGCCGTGAGCGTCACGATGCCGGTCGCGCCCTCCGACGAGCGGATGAACCCACCACCGACGCCGCCGTAGTAGCCGATCGGGAACGGGTTGTCGCTGACCAGCACCCCGGGGCCCGCCAGCGTGTAGGTCACCTGCAGGTCACTGCCCGTGGCGAGTGGCCGGTGGTTTCCGTGGGCGTCGACGATGCGCACCGTGAAGCGGGTCGCGTCGCTGCCGTCGGCGGAGATCGCCGAGTCCTCGAGCGTGAGCGCGAGCGCATCCTGGCTGGTGTTGGAGCTCATCAGGAGCGTCGACACCACCTGACCACCGATCAGCCCCTGGATCTTCAGCGGAGGGTTGCCCGTCCCGCTGACCGCGGGGAAGTCGACCACGACGGGGGCCGCGGCGAGGTTCGGGAACGTCGCGGTGTCGGGGGTGCCGGACACCGTCGGCTTGGTGGCGGTGCCGACGTAGATGTCCAGCTGCTCGCAGTTGGTGAAGAGCAGCGCGCCCGCGCCCGGTCCCGACGTCGGTGAGTCGGGGCCGAAGTCCCAGAAGAAGCCGGGGACGATCACCGGCCCGGCCGACGCGGGAGCCTGGGAGGCGTAGAACCCGGCGCCGGGCTTGGGCACC
>CAZZWJ010000383.1:1128-2491 GCA_964657875.1 uncultured Solirubrobacteraceae bacterium | reverse complement strand
CGCCGACGGCCTCACCGTCGAAGCGGATGCCGTCGGCGAGCAGGACATAGGCGGGGCGGGAGGTCATCGCGAGGCTCTCAGGGTGGGGGTCGATGTCGCGGTGGCGGCGTCGCTTGAGACGAGCATCGGTCGCTGGTGGGCGACCGCGCCCCCGGCGAGCGTGAGCAGCACCCGGCCGCACAGCCGCCGGCCATCAAAGCAGCAGTTCTCCGAGCGGCTCGCATACCCGTCCTCACCGGCCGTCCAGGTCGCCTCCAGGTCGACGAGCGCAAGATTGGCCGGGGCGCCGACGGCGATCCGCGGCACCGGGAGGCCGTAGAGGCCGCCGCCCGCGGTCATCCGCTCCACGAGCACCGGGAGGGTGATGAGACCGGGGATGACGAGCTCGGTGTAGAGCGCGGCGAACGCCGTCTCCGAACCGGTGGTGCCCATCGGCGCCTCTTCGAAGGGGACCTCCTTCTCATGACGTGCGTGCGGCGCGTGGTCGGTGGCCACACACTCGATCACGCCGCTGCGCAGCGCCTCGATCAACGCCTGGCGGTCGGACTCGGCGCGCAGCGGCGGGTTCATCTTGAAGCGGCTGTCGAGGCCGAGCACGGCGGCGTCGGTGAGCGTGAGGTGGTGGGGGCTCACCTCCCCGGAGACGTGCGCGCCGTGGGCGCGGGCGGCGGCGAGTGCCTCCACCGACTCGACGCAGGAGAGGTGCTGGAAATGGACGCGGGCATCCTCGTAGCGCGCGAGCGCCGCGTCGCGGGCGACCATCGTCGACTCCGACAGCGACGGGATCCCGGTCATGCCGAGCCGGGCGGAGACCGCGCCCTCGTGCATCACCCCGGCGCCCGAGAGCGCCGGATCCTCCTCGTGCAGGGCGATGATGCCGCCGGCGAGCCGCTGGTACTGCAGCGCCTTGCGCAGCATCCCCGCCGAGACGACCGGCCGCCCGTCGTCGGTGAAGCCGATCGCGCCGGCGTCACGCAGCTCGGCCATCTCGGTGAGCTCGCGCCCGTCCAGGCCGCGGGTGATCGCGGCCAGGAACCCGGTGGGGATCCGCGCCTGGGCGCCGGCCCGGGCCACCAGCGCCTCGACGACCGCCGCGGTGTCGACCGTCGGGCTCGTGTTCGGCATCGCCACGATGGCGCAGTAGCCGCCGGCGGCGGCCGCCGCGGTCCCGCTGGCGATGTCCTCCTTGTACTCCTGACCGGGCGTGCGCAGATGCACGTGGGGGTCGACGAACGCCGGAAACAGGTGGGCGCGGCGGCCGTCGACCGTGTCGGTGGCGCCCGCCGGCGCGCTCAGGGTGTCCGGGGGGCCGAGCTGAGCGATCTCACCGTCGTGGATGAGGACGTCGTGGGGGCCGTCAAGA
>CAZZWJ010000383.1:0-1118 GCA_964657875.1 uncultured Solirubrobacteraceae bacterium | reverse complement strand
GCGGGCGCGTCGGGGCCGTCGAGACCGGTCCGCGGGTCAAGCACGTGGGCGCCGCGGATGAGCAGCTGGGCCGGCGGCCGCGGCGCGGCGTAGAGCTGGGTGACAGGATCGGGCCCGGGCATCACTCAGGCCACCGCCACGAGGCTCGGGGATCCGACGAGCAGCTCGTAGAGCACCGCCATCCGGACCGCGACGCCCGCCTTCACCTGGGCGCCGATGAGTGCCTGCGGGGAGTCGATCGTCGCCGCCGACAGCTCGACGCCGCGGTTCACCGGCCCGGGATGCATCACGAGCTGGCCGGGACGCAGCCGGGCCTCGTTGACCTGATAGCGGGCGGCGTACTCGCGCAGCGATGGGACGAAGGACTCGGTCATCCGCTCGTGCTGCATCCGCAGGACGTAGACGACGTCGGCCTCGTGCAGGCGCTCGAGCGTCGGCTGCGCGGTGCAGCCGAGCGCCTCGATCTCCCGCGGGATGAGCGTCGGGGGCCCGGCGACGGTGACCGAGGCCCCCATCCGGGCGAACGCGAGGATGTTCGAGCGCGCGACCCGGGAGTGGGTGACGTCGCCGACGATCCAGATGTTCGCGCCGTCCAGGGAGCCGAGCGTCCGGCGCAGGGTGAAGACGTCGAGCAGCGCCTGGGTGGGGTGCTCGTGCTTGCCGTCGCCGGCGTTGACGACCGACGCGTCGGTCCAGCCGCAGACCATCTGGGCGGCGCCCGCATGCGGGGAGCGGATCACGATCGCCGCCGGGTCATACGCCGAGAGCGTCTGCACGGTGTCCTTGAGCGACTCGCCCTTGGTGATGCTCGAGGCCGCGGCGCGGATCGAGACGACGTCGGCCGACAGCCGTTTGGCGGCGAGCTCAAAGCTCGAGCTCGTGCGCGTCGAGGCCTCATAGAAGAGGTTGACGACCGTACGCCCGCGCAGCGCCGGGACCTTCTTGATCTCACGGCCGGCGACCTCGGCGAAGGACTCGGCGCGGTCGAGGATCCGCTCGATCCCGGGCCGGTCGAGATCGGCGATCGAGATCAGATGGCGGGTCGGGGAGGTCGTGGTCGTGGTCGTGGACGTCATCGGGTTCCTCGCTCGGTCGCGGCGGGGGCGTTCTGGTCGGTC
>CAZZWJ010000382.1:0-2493 GCA_964657875.1 uncultured Solirubrobacteraceae bacterium | reverse complement strand
CCGGGCGGGGCGGCGCTCGGCTTCGAAGGGCGCGCGCGCGTGATGCGCCGCGCCCAGAAGTGGATGACCGAGCATGCGGATCGGGTGATCGACTGCGTGGTGGGGGAGACCGGCAAGACCCGCGAGGACGCCCAGCTCACCGATCTCTCCTACACGATGTCCGCGCTCGGGTTCTGGGCGGTCAACGCCGAGGGATACCTCGCCGACGAGCGGATCTCGCCGTGGCGCAGTCCGGTGACGCTCGGCAAGCGGCTGACCCTGCGCTATGTCCCGGTCGGGCTCGTCGGCGTGATCGGCCCGTGGAACTACCCGATCGTCAACTCCTTCGGCGACTGCATCCCCGCGCTGATGGCCGGCAACGCGGTGATCCTCAAGCCCTCGGAGGTGACGCCGATGTCCTCGGCGCTGATGGGTGAGATGCTGCGTGAGTGCGGTCTCCCGCAGGACGTCTACCAGGTCGCCACCGGCAGGGGCGAGACCGGCGCCGCCCTGATCGAGCAGGTCGACTGCGTGATGTTCACCGGGTCGACCCGGACCGGGCGAGCGGTGATGAAGGCGGCGGCCGAGCGGCTGATCCCGTGCTGGCTGGAGCTCGGCGGCAAGGACCCGATGGTCGTGTGTGCCGACGCCGACCTGGACCGCGCAGCCAACGCCGCCGCGTGGTCATCGATGGCCAACGCCGGCCAGGTGTGCATCTCCACCGAGCGCTGCTACGTCGAGGCGTCGGTTCACGACGAGTTCGTGGACAAGGTGACCAAGATCGTGCGCGGCCTGCGTCAGGGGCCTCCGGGCGAGGATGGCTCAGTCGACGTCGGCGCGGTCATCTTCCCGCCGCAGATGGCGATCGTCGAGGACCATGTCGCCGATGCGGTGAGCAAGGGCGCGAAGGTGCTCACCGGAGGCCACGGCCATGCCGACGGCGGCCGTTTCTATGAGCCGACCGTGCTCGTCGACGTCGATCACACGATGACGTGCATGACCGAGGAGACGTTCGGGCCGACGCTCCCGATCATGCGTGTCGACTCCGCCGAGGCGGCGGTGGCGCTCGCCAACGATTCCGTCTACGGGCTGGCGGCGAGCGTGTGGACGCGCGACGTGGCCAAGGGCGAGTCACTTGCCCGTCGGATCGAGGCCGGTGCGGTGTCGGTGAACGACACCCAGGCGCATTACCTGGCGCTCGGCCTGCCGATGGGCGGCTGGAAGACGTCGGGGATCGGCGCCCGGCACGGCTCCGGGGGGATCCGCAAGTACACCAAGGTGCAGTCGCTGTTCATCACCCGCTACGCGCTGCGCCGGGAGCTGTGGATGTTCCCCTACTCACGGCGCTCGACCCGCCTGATGCGCCGCTTCTTCGGGCTGCTCTACGGGCGAGGCTCCCGCGACTGACCGACCTGTCGAGCCCGCGGCCCGGACCCGGCTGGGTCCGTGCCGCGGCACTCGGCTCGGTGGACGGCTACGACGAGGTGGCGGTGGTGAGCTGCAGCTTCTCGGTGCAGCTGTAGTGCGTGGAATCAGTCGTGCTGCAGCTGAGTGTGCCGGTGGCCGTCGTGCCCTTGAGCAGGCCCTGGGACCCGGTGTACTTCACGGTGCCGGAGTAGGAGGCCGCTGTGAACGACAGCGTGGTCGGCGGTCCGGTGGCGGGCAGCGGCGTGAGGTCGAACGTGCCGTAGATCGTCCCGCCCGGGAACCACTGCTGGATCTTGCCGGTGAGATCACCGGAGGTGTCGGTGGAGAAGGCGTCGCGGGCAACGCCGGAATGCAGCCCCGAGCAGCGGGTTGCGCCGTACTGAAAGCCGTCGCTCGTGCCGGGCTCGACGGTCGATGACCCCGCCGGTGCGACGGTCGTGAGGACGAACTTGCACGTCGCCTTGGTGGCGGGCGCCGAGGCCTCGCCCCGCAGTCGGGGCGTGGTGTTCCGGTGGATGGACTTCGCTGACGTCGCCGAGGCGGCGGCAGGGATGCCGGCAGACATGAGACCTGCAGCGGCAACGCCGATGAGCACAGTGCGCTTCAAGCTATCTCCTGAAGTGAAATGAATGTGGATGCGGCGCGGAGTGTTACGAGCGTGGCGCGCAGCGCGGTGAACATTTGGTGACCACGGCTCGAATGAGGGTGAAATGACCGGTCTCAGCGCTTGGCGGAGAGAAAAAGCGCCGAGTTGAATCCCGGGATGGCACTGTCGGCGCCGTAGCCGGGCGGGGTGACGCCGAGCAGTTCGGCGACGCTCTTGAGCGTCGAGAAGTGGCTGTAGTCGTCGATCACGTCGACCTTGTTCGCGGTCACGTACGGCGAGATCATGAGCATGCCGACCTGGCCGCCTCCGGGGGGAACGCCGGTGATCGCCGGAGCGCAGTTGGTCGAGGCGGCGGTGGTCGAGGTCGTGGGGGCGGTGGCGGTCGTCGACGTGCTCGTGTTCGTGGGGGTGGTGGTCGACGTCGGGGGAGTGGTGGCGACCGTGGACGTGGTGGAGGAGGTGGTGGAGGTGCTCGTGGA